>JBEIFN010000003.1:0-36634 GCA_040382435.1 Alphaproteobacteria bacterium | reverse complement strand
GGGCTGCTTCGGCTCGGGGGGGCCGACGCGGACGGGACGGTGACGCTGCTTCGGTCGCTGTCTCCCGGGCCCCATACGCTGCGTGCGTCGGTCATCGACGGCGCGGGGCAAGAGACGCGCGCGACGCGCACGGTGCGGATCGACCGTCCTGCGACGACGCCGACCGTACACATCGAACCCGAGCGGCCGGGGACGTCGGACGACCTCGTTGCGGTGCTCGACACGCCGCCCAGCGATCCCGATGGCGATCCGTTCAGCCTTGTCTGGACGTGGACCGTCGACGGTGCGGCGACGCCGTTCGACGGACCGACCGTTCCGGCGGCCGCGACCACCGCCGGCGAGGTGTGGACGGTCTCGGTGCGTGCCGTCGGGGCCCTCGTTCCGGGCGACCCGGGCACCGACGCCGTCGCCGTCGCCAACTCGGCCCCGACGCTCGGCCTCGTTCGCATCGCGCCGACGGCGGGCGATGTCGAGACGGCGTGGTCGTGCGTCGCGGAAGGGCTGTCCGACGTGGATGGGGACGCCGTCGCCGTCGCGCTCCGCTGGTGGTTGGACGGCACGCTGGTCGCCAGCGGTCCCACGCTTCCGTCTCGGGTGGCGGCTCGCGGGACGCGCCTCGTATGCACCGGGACCCCTTCGGACGGGCAAGTCGAAGGCCCTGAGGTTCCGAGCGCGCCCGTGGACGTCGGCAACGCACCCCCCTCGGTTGGCTTCGTTGCCCTGATGCCCGACGCACCCGACGTCACGACCGCCTGGTCGTGCCAAGGGCAGGACTTCAGCGATCCTGACGGGGATGTGGTGACGGGGCAGGTTCGATGGACCGTCGATGGCGTCGTGGTCAGCGAGGGCGCCGCGCTGCCCGCTGGCGCGCCACGGGGCGCCGAAGTGGGTTGCACCGTCACGCCCGACGATGGCTTGGCCCTCGGCGCGCCCGCGAGTCGGGTCGTCGTCGTGGGGGACGCGCCGCCTGCGCTGCTCGGCGTCGTCGTTGCGCCCGATCCCGGGGACGCGACGACGCCGTTCGTCTGTGTGCCCGGCTTGGCCGTCGATCCCGATGGCGACGCGGTGCAGGTCGCGGTGGCGTGGACGGTGGACGGCGTCGACGCCGGGACGGGGACCACGCTTCCGGTGCAGCCTGCGCGCGGTCAAGTCGTGGGGTGCCTCGCGACGCCGTGGGACGGCGAGCGCTTCGGGGAGCCGGTCGGCGCGAGCGTCGTGGTCGGTAACGCCGCCCCGACCCTGCTCGCGGCGGCTCTCGGTCCCGATCCGCTGTACACCGACGACATCGCGGTCGTGACGGGGGCCGGCAGCGATCCTGACGGCGACGCCGTCACGCTGGACGTCGCTTGGTTCGTCAACGGCGTGCCCGCCGGGAACGGCACGTCGCTTTCGGGGGCCTTGTTCGCGCGTGGCGACAGCGTCTCTGCCGTGGTCGCGGCCACGGACGGCAGCGCCGAGAGCGTCGCGGTCGTGCTCGGCCCGGTGGTCGTGTCGGATAGCCCGGCGCGTCCGCCCGAGATCGCGGTGGTGCCCGACGCGGGACGGCCGCACGACGTGCTCCAATGCGTCGTCCTCACGCCGGCCTACGACCCGGATGGGGACGCCAACGCCTTGGCTTTTGCCTGGACTGGCCCGTCCGGGTCGCAGCTGTGGACGCTCGAGACGACCGCGTACGCCGACGACACGGTGCCGCGCGCCTCGGTCGTCGCCGGGGTGTTCACGTGCACCGTCACGCCTTCCCAGCCGACGGTAGGCTGGACCTCGGTGAGCGCGAGCGCCACCATCACCCCGCTGTGGCCCGGTCCGCTCGTCGCGCTGAGCACCGCCGATGTGCAGATCTACGGGGATCTGTCTTTTGATCATCTCGGCGAGGGGCCGTGCGGCGTCGCCACCCCCGACCTCGACGGCGATGGACGGGACGACGTCGCGATCACGGTCGCGGAGCGCGACGGGGCGGCGGGGACGGATGTGGGTGGGGTGGCGGTGTTCCTCGCGCCGCGGCTCGTTGCCGGCGCGCGCCTCGCCGCCTCCACGGCCGACGTCTGGATCTCCGGGTACCAGGCGGCCGGGACGCTGGGCCGCTGCTTGCAGCAGGTTCCCGACCTCGACGGCGACGGCCGCGACGAGCTGCTCGTCGCCGCACCCGACGAGGACCGGTCGCAGACGAGCGACGGCGTGGTTCGCCTCTACCTCGGCGCGACGCTGGTGCCGGGATCGACGGTCACAGTCGCGGACGCCGACGGGACGTGGTGGGGGGCCGCAGCCTCGGCGGTGGCCGGGACGTCGATGGCCGCTGCTGACGTCGACGGAGGCGGGCTGGCCGACCTGATCGTCGGCGCCCCGGCCCAGTCGGCGGCTGGCTTGGGCAACGTCTACATCCTGCGAGGGGAGTCGCTTCCGGGCGACGGTCGGCTCGACGTCGTGGCGTGGCGGACGCTCTCAGGAGGGGCCACCGGGGATCGGCTCGGCGAATCGCTCGCAGCCCTCGGTGATGCCGATGGCGACGGGCTGGCTGAGCTCGCGGCCGGTGCGCCGGGCTTGGACCGCCTCGCGCCCGACGTCGGCGGCGTCGTCGTCTGGTCCGGCGCCGATGTGGCCGCTGGCGGCGCGTTGACGCCCGCGCAGGCCGAGGCGACCTGGGTTGGAGCGCGCGCCTACGACGGCGCAGGAGGCCGAATGGCCGCCGCCGATGGCGATGGGGACGGTCTGCTCGACCTGCTCGTCGGCGGGCTGACCACCGATGGCAGCGCGGTCGATGTCGGGCGTGTGGACCTGATCCCGGCCGCCGCGATCGGGTTTGTCGGGGACGGTGCCCTCTCGGGCGTGTCGCTGAGCTTGGTCGGGGTGGGCGGGACCGACGTCGCCGGGACGGGGCTCGGCTGGGTGCCCGATCTGTCTGACGATGGCCTCCCCGAGATCCTCGTGGGTGCGCCGAACCGCGACGTCCCGTTCGTCAACGGCGGGGTCGCGGCGCTGGTCCCGAGCCAGCAGGCGGCGACGCCGGCCGCTTGGACCTTGGACGACGCCGATCATCGGTTCACGGCGAGCAGCAGCAACGACCGTGCGGGCTTCGTCGCAGGTGGCGCGGACGTAGACGGCGACGGCCGCGGCGACCTGTGGGTCGTCGCTCCGCTCGAAAACGACGTCGTTGCCTCCGGTGGGCGGCTCTACCTGTTCTTCGCGCCCTGACCGGGGGGCGCTCGGGCAGGGCGTCGCGACGCGGTGGCGGACTCAGCCCACGTGTGGGCGGCCGATGTGGTCGACGATGCCGTAGGCCAATGCCTCTTGGGACTTCATCCAGTGGTCGCGGTCGCAGTCGGCGACGACTTGGTCGTAGGGCTTGCCCGTGCGGTCGGCGAGCAGCCGCAGGAGGTCTTCCTTCATCTGGAGGATGACCTTGCCGCGGATGATCATGTCTTCGGTCGGCCCACCGTTGCCGCCGAGCGGCTGGTGGAGAAGGACCCGGCTGTTGGGGAGCGCGTAACGGTGCCCCTTCTCACAGACCGACAGGATGACAGCGCCCATGCTCGCGGCGATGCCGCGTACCCAAGCGTACACCGGCACCTTGAGGTGGGTGATGGTGTCGGCGATCGCCATGCCGGCGTCGATGCTCCCGCCAGGGGAGTCGATGCACAGCACGACCGGGCGCGTGGCGTCGAGCGCCTCCAGCGCGTCGAGCTTGCGCATCAGGGCGATCGAGGACTTCGAGTTGACCTCACCCTCGAGCCACACGGTGCGGGTGCTGCGCTCCTCGGGCGTGAGGACGCCCGGTCGCGCGGCGGTTGCGCTCACGGAGCGAGCGGGGACGGGCGCGTTGCGTGGGGCGTTCGAGGGCGTCTGAGGGGACATGGCAACTCCGTCTGCTGTCGGTAACCACGGCGGTTGGCCGCGACGAGGGGGGCTCAGCGCTCGGCGAGCGCGGCTTCGACGATCGGGCTCGGTGAACCCACGCAGGTGACCCAGAGCTGGTGGATGGCGCGGGTCGCGGCGACGTGCAGCACGCGGCGCGCGCTCGGGGTGTCGGGGAACAACCCCGCCGACGGCTCGACGAGGACGACGTAGTCGAACTCGAGGCCCTTGACCTGCGCGACGTCGACGACCTCGACGCCCGGAGCGAACGAGAAGTCTTCATCCGTCACCCGACGCACGCGGGGTACCTCGGCGGCACGCAAGCCGCGCTCATACGTCTCGGCCAAGCCCACGTTGGGGGTGACGATCGCGACGTTGGCGAAGGGCTCGTCGCGCAACAGCTCCTGAAGGACGTCGGCGAGGAAGACCACGACCGCGCCGTGGTCGGTGAACCGGAACAGCTCCACCGGCGGGCCATCGCGCACCGTGAGTGGGGCCTCGGTGTCCTCGCGGAGCGGTCCGAGCAAGCCCGCCGCGAACGATACGATCTGCCGAGACGACCGGTACGCGACCTTGAGCGTGTCGACGGCGGTGCCGGGGACGCCGAGCCACCCGAAGAAGCCGGCCCAGTCGGTGAACCCGGCGTCCTTCATGACGTGCTGCTGGGTGTCGCCGGCCAGGGTGATCGACTTCTTCTCGTCGAGTGTGTCGAGGAGCAAGCGGACTTCGAGCGGGGTGAAGTCTTGGACCTCGTCGACGGCGACGTGCCGGTGCCGCATCGGGCGTGACGGATCGTCCTTGCGACGCAGCGGGCCGACGCGGAGCTGGTGCGCGCGCAGGAGCAGCGGCTCGTCCTCGGCGTCGATCGCGCCTTCGACGCCCGGCTCGCGCTCGAGCCAGCGCATCAGCTCGTCGTAGCGGTCTCTGCACCACGTCGTCGCCCGGATCAGCTCGTCGTCGGTGAACGCGTCGCGGGCGTGCTGGGCGACGAAGGGGGCGATCGCTTCGAGCTGGGTCGTGACGCTCGCCCAGTCGTCGATCGCCGTGTCGACGGTGGCCGGGCCGCGGTGGCTCGCGACGTGCGCCTCGAGCGCGAGCAGCATCACGGGGTGGGTCTTGAGACGGACCACCAGCTCGGGCGTGTCGTCGCGCACGGCCTTGGGCAGGCGGGGGAAGTGGCGGCGTCGGGTCTCGCGGACCCATTCGGGGAAGCTGACGGCCTCGACGCGGTGGACGCCGAGCGCAGGGAGGACGCGCCCGACGTAGTCGCGGAGCGCGCGCGAGAACACGACGAACAGCGTGTCGGGACCGTCGATCTTCGCGTCGTTGTAGGCGAGGTAGGCGATGCGGTGCAGGGCCACCGTGGTCTTGCCCGATCCCGCCGTGCCGCGGATGACGACGAAGCCGGCGTTGGGGCGGGTGATCAGCGCGAACTGTTCGGGGTCGATCAGGCTCGCGATGTCGGGCAGCCGCTTGTCGACGCGCGACGTCGCGCCTTGACCATCGGTCCCGAGTCGCCGGTCGGTTCCGCCGCCCGAGGCATGCAGCACGGTGAACGACGCGCCTTGGCCGCCCGTGAGGCGGTGCGTGTCGCGGTCGCGTCGCGTCCAGCCACCCGCGCCGTCGGGGAGGAAGATGCCTTCGGGGGCGTCGACGCGTTCGAGCTGCCCGGCCCGGATGGTGACGGTGCGGCGCGCGGTGATCGTGCCCTCCATCCAACGATCGCCGACCTCCTCCTCGAACTCGTCGCCCTGGCGGTAGCTGTAGAAGATCTTGGAGATCGGTGCGTTTCGCCAGTCGATGATCCGCAAACCGCCGTCGATGCGCGTGGCCTTGCCGAGGCAGACGTCGCGCTCCTTGCCGTCTTCGCGGATCCGCATGTGGGCGAAGTACGGCGTGCCCGGATCGACGGAGGGACGCTCGCGCGTGGCGCGGAGCTGGGCGAGCAGGGCGTGGTGGTGCTCGAACTGTTGGAGGAGGCTGGCTTTGTCTTCCTCTTTGGCCGCTTGGATCTCGTCGCGGATGCGCACGAGCTCGGCGACCGTCTCGGCCTCCGACGGGGGTGTGTCGGCCGGCAACGTGGCCAGACCGCGCAGCACGCGCTCCAGCAGCGAGGACTCTTCGATGACGATGGCGTGGGTCACGCGGGGCTCCGCAGAGGGCCTTGGGGGCTAATCGCATCGCGGGATCGTGCCAAGGGGGCGAGCGGTAGGTAGACAGCCGGGATGCCAACCTCGGAGCCAGCCTTGTCCCACGTCATCCGGTTCGCCCCCGAGCCCTGGCTCGCCGCCGCCGGCCGCTTGGAGGTCCTCGCGGTTCCTGCCGGCGTCGACAACGTGCTGTGGGGCCTGCGCTGCGTGGAGACCGGGGTGCTGGCGTGGGTCGATGGGCCGTCGGCCGAAGAGGCGCTCGCGGTCTACGGTCGGCCGCCTGACGTCGTCCTTCACACCCACCACCACGGGGACCACATCGGCGTGACCCGCGCGTTGCGCGGCGCGCGTCACACCCCGCGCGTCGTCGGTCCGGCCCCCGTCGCTGAGGCGCTCGGCGACGTCGAGGTCGTTGACGAAGGGGACGAGATCGTGATCGGCGTGGTGCGCGGGCGCGTCTTGCGCACTGAGGGGCACCTGCAAGGGCACGTCAGCTTCCTGTTCGACGACGTCTTGCTGTGCGGCGACACGCTGTTCGGGGCCGGGTGCGGTCGCGCCTTCCACGACGTCGACGCCCTGTTCGCGAGCTTGATGCGCCTCGGGGCGCTCCCCGCTTCGACCTGGGTGCTACCCGCCCACGAATATACCTGGGATGGCCTCCGGTTCGCGGCGTGGGTCGAGCCCGACAACGCCGCCCTCCGCCGTCGGATCGTCGAGGTTCGACCCTCCTGGGAGCAGGGGCTGACGACGCTTCCGACGCGCTTGGGCGACGAGCAGGCGACCAACCCCTTCCTGCGTCCGGGTAGTCCGGGGATTCGCGCGCGGCTGGCTGCGCTCGGCGTCGAGGTGGGAGAGGGGGCCGCCGGTGACGTCTTTCGGGCGCTGCGGGCCTACAAGGACACCGCGCCGCAGCGGGCGTGGCCGATCGAGGTCGTGCCCGGCGGGTGCGATGATCCGACGGCCGATGCGGGCTAAGAGACAAGCAGGAGGCGCGATGCGCTGGCTGATCGTAGCGGCTGTGTTGGCGACCGGGTGTTCGCCGTATCGTCGCCCGCTGGTCCGAGGGACCTTCCTCGAAGTCTGCCC
Source organism: Alphaproteobacteria bacterium (assembly GCA_040382435.1). Taxonomy (GTDB): domain Bacteria; phylum Myxococcota_A; class UBA796; order UBA796; genus JBEIFN01. Next base: position 29,549 of record JBEIFN010000003.1, on the reverse strand, counting down.
AGGTGGAACGCCCGAAGTCGCGCAGCTCGACTTCTTGGCAGACCACACGTTCCGCTACAGCTATCCCGAGCCCAACGCGTGGGCGGGGGACGGCAACGAGCGGTGGTGGCTGCGCGGGGATCGGCTCACCGTCTCATGGAACGACGGGTTTGCCGTCTCGCGGTACCGCTTGGCCGAGGCGACCGAAGGCGGCGCGCCAGGGCGCACCACGAAGGTGTCCTGCGCGGGGAGCATCCACTTGCGCCCCGACCTGCGAGGGCCGGTGCGCTGACGCGGTCGTTGGCCTCAGGGCGTGTAGCAGGCGCGACGGAGCGCAGGCGCGTTGGCGGTGGAGCGGGCCCCTACGGTCGCGTCGGGCCAGCGGATCGTCCCGACGTCCCAGACGTCGTTGCGCGACATCAGGCGGCTGGCTTGAAACACCGGGGTGGGATCGCTGCTGAGGTAGACGCGGATTGTCGCCGTCACAGCACCGTCGCCGTGGTCGTCGAAGTAGTGGACCCGGATCTCGTAGTTGCCGTCGGCGGGCGCGGGGATGCTGATGTTCTCTGGACCGCGTCCTGCGCGATCATCGAGGTTGAGACGTGGGTTGTCGTCGCTTCCGGCCGCGGACCATTCCGGCGTTCGGCTGCACCAGCACGCCGTGCCCGGCTCGGCGAACAGCGGCGCGTCTCCGAGCGCGAGGTGAAGGTCGAGGTCGGCCTGCTCGGTGTCCCACGTCAGCTCGACGACGAGGTCGTCGTCGGGGATGGCGTCGATGCGGCACCGAGCGGGGGCCGACGCGATGCCGAGCGCGTTGGTGACGACGAGGTCGACGTCGTAGGTGCCCACGGCGTCCACGAACAACGACGTGGTGGGTCCCGACAGACTGGTCAGGTAACCTGACGACGTCGGCACGCCGCGGGGGTCGGTCGGGAGCGACGCGATCGACCAGGCGTAGGTCAGCGGTAGCTGGCCGTTGGGGTCGGTGCTCGCAAAGCCGTCCATCGAGGCGAACGCGGGCGGGCTGAGCTGCCCGGGGCAGTCGATCGCCGCCACAGGGTAGGCGAAGTCGCCGCCACCGTTGCCGAGCAAGGGCACCCGCGCCTCGGGGGTGTCCGCGTCGTCGCTCCCAAGGACGAGCGTGCCGCTGTCCCCGGCGAGGTTCGGGGTGTAGGCGACCACGACGGGGAGGTCGTCGCCCGGCGCGATGGTGGTGTCCGAGGGGTCGGTGAGCAGCGCGAACGCGCTCGAGCCCTCGAGACGCCACGACCCCAACTGCAACGGCGCGGCCCCCACGTTGCGGACGAGGAGGACGTCGGTGCCGTAGACGGCGGTCTCGCCGAAGTCGAGCGCGGCGGGGACGACCGCGATGTCGGGCACCGGGGCCGAGACGCCGCGACCCGAGAGCGGCACATCGAGCGTCGGCGTCGAGGGGTCGTTGGTGTTGAGTGTGACCGCTGCGGCGTAGTCGAGGAACGCGCTCGGTGTGAACGTGACCGTGACCTCGGCCTCGTCGTGCGGTGCGACCTCGATCCCAGCGGGCGTGACGGAGAACACCCCTTCGGCGTCGTCGGCGACGGACAGGTCGGCGGTGAGGGTCTCTCCGCCCGCGTTGGTGAGGAAGAACGTCGCAGCCACCGACTGCGGCACGGCAGCGTCGCCGAACCGCACCTCGCTCGGCGCGACCCCCGCTTCCGGCGTCAGCTCGATGAGCACGGGTCCGGGCGGCTTACAGGCCGCGATCAGGGTCAGCAGCGGGAACAGGCGCATTCCATTCATCCTCTCGGACGTTCTAGCCGAGGAATGCGGCCGCGTCGCGCGCGCGCTACGATGGCCGGAGGGGGTCTTGATGCGCGGTGCGTGCGGTGTCGCCGTGAGTCTGCTGGCCGCGTCGTGCGCGGTCGGCCTCCCGTCCGATGCCAAGGACGACTTGCCGCCCATCGAGGATCCGAACGACCCGCCTCAGGAGTCCGACACGCCCACGCCCGAAGCGCCGGAGCCGCGGTGCGCTTGGACCGAGGCGGAACCCAACAACACGGCCGACCTCGCGCTCGACCTGCCGCTGGAAACGCGTGCGTGCGGCGACTACAATGCTGCCTTCGACGCTGACTTCTGGTCTGTCTCCCTGGCCGAGGAGGGTTGGTTGGCGCTCGATCTGGCGGGGTATTCCGTCGGTTCGGAAGCGTGGGTGAGCCTCACCGTGAGTCGGCCCGACCTCGGTTGGTCGCTCGGCGCGTTCAGCTACCGCGGCCTGCCCGAGGCGCACTTGCTGGTGCCGGCGCCCGCGGGCACGTGGCTGCTGATGTCGCGGCAGACGATCGGGGAAGGCGGCGGCCAGGGCGAGGGCGCGGACTTCTTCTACGAGCTACGCGCGAGCGCGAGCAAGCCGCCGCTGGACTGGGACCGAACCGAGTCGGGGACGAACGGGAGCGCGGCGTCGCCGGATGTGCTGTCGCTTAGCGTTGGGGCACCCCAGACGGTGTACGGCGTGATCGACGCCTCAGGAGCCTCCGACTTCTACGCGGTCGATCTGCCGGCGGGGAGCTGGCGGCTGGGTGTGGCGGTCGCCGCGCACGATCTGGGGTCGCCCGGAGACTTTGGCGTCGAGCTGCGCGCCCCCGGTGCGGCGGCCGGCGCCACGTTCTCGTCGGGACGCCTGACGAGTGACCTCGATCCCGTCGGGGAGATCGCCGTGTCGGGCCCGGGTCGCGCGTTGGTTCGGGTATTCGAGGACGCCGATGGCGGGATGCCGCTGTCGTGGTACGCCGCGACGGTGACCGTGGAGGCACCATGAGGTGGGTCGGCTTCAGCCTGATCGGCTTGATGGCGTGTGATGACTACGAGGTGCTCGGCGACCTCGGCGAGACCGGCTGGTTTTCGGACGACGAGATCGCGTCGTGCGCGACCGAGGTCGTTGGCGCGCTCCCCGCTGCCGGGACCGACGACTGGTTCTTCACCGCTCCGCTGCGTGCACAGTTGGTCGGGCCGGTCGAGGGTTTACGCGTGACGCTGCTCGACGCCGCGGGCGTCTCGGTGCCGGTCTCGGTGGCGCTCGACCCTGCGGTGCCCGATCAAGCGGTGATCACGCCTGACGCGCCGTTGGTCCCCGACGCCGCGTATACGCTTCGGCTCCGGGACTGCGCTGCGACGACGGAGATCGGCTTTCAAACCGCGCCCTACGGGCTCCCGCTCGAAGGAGGCGCAGGCGCATTGTTCGGCCGGACGTACGCGCTCGGGCTGACCGATCCTGGGCTCGAATGGGTCGCACCTGCCGGACTCGGCGCGTTGTTCGGCTCGTTCTTTGACAGCCCGATCTTGCTCGGCGTCCGTGCGTTGGGGGGCGGCGGCTTGGACTTCCTCGGCGCCCAGGGCTACGTCGACGCCGGTGAAACGATCCAGATTCCTTCGGTCCCAACCTGGAACTTCCCGACGGTGGTGTTTGAAGACGGTCCGTCGTTCTCGCTGGAGGCCGATACCGTGGAGCTGGTCATCTCGGGCTACCGCGTCCCGGTCTCGGGGTTCACCCTCAGCGGAACGTTCGCGCCCGACGGCAGCTCGTTCGGAGGGGGGCGCCTCGCGGGCCTTGGCGACACCCGGTACACGGGCGGGACGCTCGGGCAAGCCAGCAACCCCGCCGCGATGTGTCAGCTCGCCGCGGGCGTCGGGTTGGCCTGCCGTGCCTGTCCTGACGGCGGCGAGTTCTGTCTCGACGTCGACGTCCGAAACCTCACCGCGATCGAGGTGCCGGGGCTGACGCTGCGGCCCGTGGCCGACACCCCGCCGTGAGCCTGACGGTGCGCCGTCGCGTCGGGACCGTGCTGTTGCTGGCGCACGTCGCCGCCGTCACGGCGATGGCGCTGCCGGCACCGGTCGGTGGGCTGCATCGGGCCGACTGGCGTGAACCGACTGTGCAGGCGGAGCTGGATCACGGCCACGCGCTGCTCGTCCGGTGGGGCTGGTCCGGAGATCGACAGGCGTTCGAAGAAGGTCTTTGGAAGCTCGCGGCGGCGTGGGTCGAGCTGCGCCGCGCTGTGCTCGCACCGGTTGCTCCGTACGCACGGTGGGCAGGGACGGCTCAGTCGTGGCGCATGTTCGTCGCGCCTCACGCCCACCCGACGCGGGTCCGGCTCGATGTCCATACCGCTGCGGGCTGGGCGACCTGGTTTCGCGAGCGCGACCCCGAGGCGGCTTGGCGGGTGAGGATGCTGTCGAACGATCGCGTGCGGAGCCTGCTTTTCAGGATTGGATGGCCCCACGAGCGTGCCACGCTCGACCGGTTCGCCGGATGGTTCGCGGTCGAAGCGGCGGCGGCGTCTACGGAAGTCGATCGCGTGCGTGTGGTGCTAGAGCGGCGAGCCACGCCTTCGGCGGCGCAGGTGGCGGCGGGCGGCGACACGCCGTGGGAGCGCGTGGCGGCACGGGAGCGGGCGGTGGTCCGTTGAACCGCCTCGAACGATGGTGGTTCACCGCGGAGTCAGCGACGACGCTGGCTTGGATCCGCGTGGCGGTCGGGCTCGGCGTCGTTCGTGCCCTGCTGTCGACGTGGGGCAGCGGGGCCGGTCGGCTCGTGTGGTACGGCGTGGAGGACGGTGGCTGGTCGACCGCCCCGACCGCTGGCTGGGACTGGCTCGGCGGTGCCGGCGCTGCCCAGGTTGACGCCGTCGTGGCGTTGACGGTGTTGGGCGCGCTCGGTGTCGCGTTCGGCGTGGGCGGCCCGTGGGCGGGTCGACTGTGGACCTTCGTGGTGCTCCAAGGCTTCCTCGCGGTCGTCCACCTCCGAGGTAGCCTCGGCGGCAGCTCTGATGAGCTGCTCGCCAACGCGCTGTGGCTGCTGGTGGTGGCGGATGGCAACCGCACGGGCTCGGTGTACGCGCGCTGGCGCACCGGGCGGTGGATGCCCCCAGCGACAGCGCCTCGTTGGGCACGCTGGCTGTTCCTCTGGCAGCTCGTGTTGATGTACGCGACGACCGGGTGGCAGAAGGTCTCCGTCCACTGGGTGCCCTGGGGCCCGGCCGACGCCCTGTGGCTGATCGCGCAGCAGCCGACGTGGCAGCATGCCGACGCGGCGTGGCTCGCGCCGTTGAGTCCGTTGCTCGCCGTGGGGACCCGCGTCTCGTGGCTGTGGGAGGTCACTGCTCCGGTGGTCTGCGTGTGGGCGGTCGGAGACGCCGCAGGTCGCACGGCGTCGCGTCGTTGGCTGATCGCGTGGGCCGCGGTCGGGGTCGGTTTTCACGCCGGCGTGGCAGCCCTGCTCGACATCGGTGCGTTCTCGTGGGCGAGCTTGGCACTCTATCCTGCGTTGTTTGCACCTGGTCCGCGTGGGGCTGCGAGCCGGTCGGCCATCAGGAACGCGAGCTCGAGCGACTGAGCGGCGTTCAGACGGGGGTCGCAGTGGGTGTCGTAACGCTCAGGGAGGTGGTGCTCCTGGACGCCTGCCGCGCCGCCCGTGCATTCGGTGACGTTCTTTCCCGTCATCTCGACGTGCACGCCGCCGACGGGCACGCCAGCTGACTCGAGCACCTCGAAGAAGCCGAGGACTTCGCGCCAGATATCGGCGACGTCGCGCGTTTTTAGCCCCGAGGCCACCGCGCGGGTGTTGCCGTGCATCGGGTCGGAACACCAGACGGGTGCGCGGCCCTCGCGCTGGAGGGCGGCGACGAGCGGTGGCAGGCGGTCGCCGAGGGCGTCGGCGCCCATGCGCGCGATCAGCGTCAGCCGTCCGGGCGTCCGGTGGGGGTCGAGGACGTCGGCGAGGGCGAGCAGCTCGTCCGGGGTCATCGTTGGTCCGCACTTGAGCCCGATCGGGTTGCGGACGCCTGCGAGGAACTGGACGTGTGCGCCGTCGCGTCGTCGCGTGCGGTCGCCGATCCACAGGAAGTGCGCGCTGCAGTCGTACCAGTCGCCGGTCGTGGAGTCGACGCGCGTGAGCGCGGCCTCGTAGGGCAGCAGCAGGGCCTCGTGCGCGGTGAAGAACTCGACCTCGCGCAGCTGCGGGACGCGCGCGCCGTCGATGCCGCAGACGGCCATGAAGCGGAGCGCCTCGTCGATGCGGTCGGCGAGCGCGCCGTAACGGTGCGCCGCAGGGCTGTCAGCGAGGAACTCGAGCGTCCAACGATGGACCCGCTGCAGGTCGGCGTAGCCGCCGCCTGCAAACGCGCGGAGCAGGTTGAGCGTCGCCGCCGACTGGTGGTACGCCGCCACCAGACGCTCGGGATCGGCGGCCCGGGAAGCGGCATCGAACCGGAGGTCGTTGACGGCGTCGCCGCGGTACGTCGGCAGCGTCACGCCCTCGCGTGTTTCGGTCACCTGACTTCGCGGCTTGGCAAACTGGCCGGCCATCCTGCCGAGCTTGACGATCGGACGCTTGGCCCCCCCAAGTCAGGACGACCGCCATCTGCAACAGGATCCGGAAGGTGTCGCGGATCGTGTCGGCGTGGAACTCCGCGAACGACTCGGCGCAGTCCCCGCCCGTGAGCAAGAACGCCTCTCCCCGCGCGACATCGGCCAGCCGAGCCTGTAGCGCCCGAGCTTCGCCGGCAAAGACCAGCGGAGGACACCGGCGCAGGCGGGATTCGATGTCGCCCAAGCGGTCGGCGTCGGGCCAAGCAGGTTGCTGGTCCGCGGCGTAGGCGCGCCAGCTGTCGGGGTGCCACTGGGTCATCCGAGCTCCGGTCGGGCGGTTTAGCCGATCGACGCCGAGGCGTCGCATGGTGGCCGTGTCGCCATTCGCATAGACGCCCGGGACGGAGGCGCGATGGAGCTCTCAGACTTCGGTGGGCGCGAGGCGTCTGCCCTGGTGGCGCCAGGCCTCGAGGACCTTCTCCTCGTGGAGCTCGGCCGGCTGGGGATCGAGGGACGCAAGGAGGTCGGGGGCGTGCTGTTCCGCGCCGATTGGGCGCGTATCCATGCGCTACATGACCGCTCGCGGCTCGCGAACCGGCTCGTGTTGCGCCTCGGTCGGGTCGGCGCAGGTAGCCTCGAAGAGCTCTACCAAGGCGTGCGGTTGTTGCCCTGGAAGCCCTTCGTCCATCCTCGGCAGACGGTCGAGGTCGAGGTGACGACGCTGCGTGCGAAGCTTCGTCGGAAGGAGGCCGTGTCGGACAAGGTCGGCCTCGCGATCACCGACGCGCTGCGGGGCCCGCGGCTCGAAGGACCGCGCCCGCCCAAGACGCCGCTGATCGTCCGCGTCCACGTCGAGGACAGTCGCGCGACCGTCTCGGTCGATCTGAGCGGCGACCCACTCCACCGGCGCGGTTGGCGTCCGATGACCGCCAAGGCGCCGATGCGCGAGGCGCTCGCCGCCGCGGTCCTCGACGCTGCCGGGTGGGTTCCTGGGGTGCCGTTGGTCGACCCGATGTGCGGGGCGGGCACGTTCGCGATCGAGGCCGCGCGCTACGCGGCGGGGATGTCACCGAGGTTGGCGCGAACCTATGCGGCGGACACGATGCCCGGTACGCCGAAGGGGCGCGGCGGCCCGGCCGCTGTCGCCGCGGTGCCCACGCTCGTCTCGGCGTCGGACAGGGACGTCGGCGCCATCCGCGCCACGACCGAGAACGCGAAGCGCGGCGGCGTCGACGCGCGGATCCGGCTGCGGCAGGTCGCCTTCGAGGAGCTCGAACCTCCCGCATCCGGCGGCCTGTTGGTCTGTAATCCGCCTTGGGGACACCGGATCGGCGGGGATCGGACGCCGTGGAAGCGGTGGGCGGACCGGTTGGGTGAGGCGTGGGGGGGCTGGCGGATCGCGTTTGTCGTTCCGGCGGAACTGTCGGCCGCACGCTTGGGATGGGAAGGCGAGACGCGGCTGCGCTTCGAGAGCGGCGGCGTACCGCTCCGTCTTGAGGTCGGCGAGATCCCGTCCTAGACCGCCACAACGCCGGCGACGTTGGCACGACGTGTCGGCCCCGGCGGGTTCGGCGGTTGCGGGCGAGGCGCCGCTTGTTGTACGCTTGGTGGCGTAGTGGTCCGTTCGTGGGCCTCAAGGAAGTCTCATGTCTACTCCTGCGATCGTTCGTCGCTCTACGCTCGCTGTCGCGGCGACCGCGGCGCTCGTCTCCTCCGGTCCTGCGGTCGCGCAGACCGCGTTCTCGTCGGAGCCGGCGGACGTCCTCTTCGCGGGGGCGAGCAGCGTCCTCGACCAGAACCTCGTGGTGCCGATCGGCGTCAATATCGGCTTCATCGTTGATTATATCGGCGTCGACCTCCGGGTGACGGCGTCGAGCGATCTCGCGGTCCGCATGGAAGGGCAAAGCGAGATGACGTGGCCCGACCCGACGGGCGAGGGCACGGTCCGTCAGTACATCGAGCCGCTCCCTGGCGGGTCCGAGATCGCGATGACCAGCCGCGTCGGCTTCGTGGTCGCGTTCGTGATCGACGTCTTCGGGTCGCGCTACTCGTTCAACCTGCTCAGCCAGGACATCACGTTCAGCCCCAACGTCGACGGGTTCGCCCCGTTCTTGCTTCCGGGTCAGGACCCGTCGCGCATCCGGGTCGATGCAGATCCGACGGGCGGGCAGTTCCGCATCCCGTTCAACTTCGACATCTTCGACATCGGGATCCTCGGCGTCGGGCTCGGCGTGGTGTTCACGGGCACGCCGATCACGTACTCGATCGTCAACGGCGTCGGGCTCGACCTGCTCACCAGCGAGGGGGACCGCTACCGCGTGACCGACCCGCTGCTGCCGACGTCGCTCGACCTGTACGAGAACAACGGTCGCGTCGATCTGGCGATGGAGTACGTCGTCGATACGAACACCGCGATCGGCTACCGGTTCACGGGTGAGGGTGGCGTCGACATCAGCATCCTCGGGCAGAACATCCCGATCTACATCACGTTCCTCGATCAGACGCTCAACCTGTTCACCGGTTCCGAGCGGGCGACGTACGAGTCGGGCGCGTTCAGCCATCCGATCCCCAAGGCGGAGTTCCCGGTCCCGTCGATCGATTTTGGCACGCTCGAAGTCGGTGACGTCGCGACCTTCACGGTGCCCGTGCGCAACGACGGCGAGCTCGACCTGCAAGCCGTGACGCGGGTCGACATCGACACCGGTCCGTTCTCGGTGCAGCCGCCCGACCTGTTCGCGATCTCGGGCGGCCAGGACGCAGCGATCGTGACGTTCGAGCCGACCGAGGTAGGCGACTTCTCGGCGAAGCTCCAGTTCGTGACCAGCGATCCGCTCACCCTCGTCTACGAGATCCCGATCCACGGGACGGCGGTTCGGCCCGAAGTCGAACCTCCGACGGGCGGCGGTGGGGGCGGCAACGGCGACGACGGCGGCATCGACGGCGGCGTGACGACGCTCTACAGCGGCTGCGGCTGTGACGCGGGCGGCGGTTGGACGGTCGCTTGGGCGCCGGCGTTGCTCGCGTTGTCGGTCGTGCGTCGCCGCCGCTCGGGCGCGCTCGGGGCCTAGGTCGCCTCGGGCGGGACCTGGAGCAGGAGGAACTTGACGCGCTGTCGGTCGCCGGCCGCGCGGCCAAACCACGCCTCCGCCACAGCCTGTGGGACCTGTGAGGCGTCGAAGCTCGGCGGAAGCTTGGCCCACAGGGCGCGCTCGCCGCGCAGCGCGAGGAGCGCGGTGACGAGCGGGACGTCCGGTAGGCCCGTGTGGCACCGGTCCCACGCGGTGGACCAGGGTGGATCGCAGAACACCAGATCGGCCTTCGTGGTCCGGACGACGTCGAGCGCGTCGCCGTGGACGAACCGGATGCGGTCGGCGACGCCGTAGACGGTCGCGTTGTGACGCGCGTCTGCAAGTCGGCGGGCGTCGCGCTCGACCGCGATGACCCGGGCGCCTGCCCGCGCGAATCCGATCGCGTTTCCGCCCGCCCCGCACCCCGCGTCGATCACGGTCGTGGCCCGCGCGCGGCGCCCGAGGTCGAGCGCGAGGGCTTCGGGCGTCAACGACCACCGCCCCTCCTCGTCGAGCCGAGTGCCGGGGCGCGTGAACCCCGGGGTCGTGTCGCGCCGCCGGCGGGCGTCGTTCGCGCGGGCTTCGCGGACGAGCGGACGGTGCAGCCCGGGGTGCACGCGCACCTCAAGGGGGACACCGAAGCCTAGACCGCGCAACCGGGCGTCCACGTCTGCTGCGTGCGCGGCGGACAATGTCGCGGTCCATCCGGTGTCGTTGCGCGTGAAGACGGCGCCGAGCAAGCGGTCGGCGTCGACCCACGGCGGCAGGCCGACGACCGTCACCGTGTGCCGTCGCGCGGTCGCGGCGTCAGCGGAGGAAGGTGCCGACGACGGGGGCATGGTCGGAGGGGCTCTCGGCGCCGCGCGGCTCTCGGTCGATAACGACCGACGTGCACCGGCGCATCAACGGGGCCGACAGCAGCAGATGGTCGATCCGGAATCCGTGGTTCTTTCGGAAGCCCGACGCCTGGTAGGACCACCACGAGAACTCGGACTTGAAGGGTGCCTTTTTGCGCCAGCTGTCGACGAGGCCCCACCCGAGCAGGTGGGCCCATGCAGCGCGTTCGGCCTCGGAGCACAGGATCTGACCTGCGTGCTCGAACGGGTCGTACACATCCGCGTCGGTCGGCGCGATGTTGAAGTCGCCCAGCAGGACCAGCGGCGTGTCGTTCCCTGCCAGCGCGTCGAGCTCAGCGCGCAGGCGCTTGAGCCAGTCGAGCTTGTAGAAGAACTTGTCGCTGCCGACCTCGGAGCCGTTGGGCACGTAGACGTCGACGATGCGGATGCCGTCGACGACGGCGCTGAGGATGCGCGCCTGGGCGTCGGGCTCTCGGTCGAGAAACCCGATGCGGACGTCCTCGAGCGGGCGCTTGCTCAGGATGGCCACGCCGTTGTACGTCTTTTGGCCCCAAACGGCGCGATGCGAGAATCCCATCGCCTCGATCTCGGCGTGGGGGAACAGGTCGTCGGTGACCTTGGTCTCCTGCAAGCAGAGGACGTCAGGCTGGGCCCGTGCGACCCACGCGGCGACGCCCGTGAGTCGAGGACGCAGCGAGTTGACGTTCCACGTCGCGATCTTCATCGAGCGACCGGAGGGAGCGCGGCGGGATCGGTCAGGTGGCCCGTGACCGCCGACGCCGCAGCCACCGCGGGGCTGACGAGCCACACCGGTCCCGGCGCGCCCATGCGTCGCGCGAAGTTTCGGTTCGTCGTGCTCGCGGTGGTCTCCCCTGGGAACGGGATGCCAGGGCCGTTGCCGATGCAGCTGCCACATCCGGGTGGCGAGACGACGGCGCCCAGCGTGCGGAAGGCTTCGAGGAGGCCCTCGCGCTCGGCGTCCTCGGCGACGCGGGTCGAGCTGGGGGTGACGGTGACGCGCACACCTGGCGCGATGCTTCGGCCGTGGAGCACGGCGGCGGCGGCGCGGAGGTCGGCGAGGCTACCGCCCGTGCAGCTCGCGATGACGACGTTGTGGATCGCGACGTCGGTGTGCGACGCGAGGCTCGCGCGGTTGCGGCTGTCGCCCGGGCTCGCGACGGTGAGGGGCACGTCGGCCAGGTCGACGGTGAGGACGCGCTCGTACGACGCGCCGGCGTCGGGGTGCACGAGGAGCGGGGCGGCGTCGATCCCGCGGCGCTCGGAGAGAAAGCGTGTGATCGCGGCGCACGGCGCGACCACACCCGTCATCAGGCCGCCCTCGACGGTCATGTTGGTCAGCACGCTCAGCTCGTCGACGGACCAAGCGTCGAGTCCGGCACCGTCGAACTCGACGACGCAGGTGTCGGTCGGTGACGTCCGCCAGTGTTCTTCGCGGAAGTACGGATCGCCGATCAAGTGCAGGATCAGGTCCTTGGGCGACACGCCGCCGGTCGGCGTGCCGGTGACCACGACGCGGACCACCTTGGGGACGGTGACCGGGACGAGTCCCGTCCGCATTGCGAACGCCATCGCGGTGGAGCCGACGCCGAAGGCGAACGCGCCGAGCACGCCGGCCGTCGGCGTGTGGCTGTCGGTGAGGATCACGATGTCGCCGGGCAGCGCGTAGTCCTCGACGACGAGCCGGTGGCAGACGCCGGGCCGCAGCGCGCGTCCTGGGCCATGCACGCGGATCCCGAGGGCGTCGCACGCGGTGATCATCTCGTCGGTGAGCGCGCGCGCCGGCGCGAGGCGCGTGGCCTTGACGTCGTTGGGGACGGTCGGCTCGTCGATCAGGACGAAGTGGTCCTCGAAGGCTGCGACCTGTTCGGGCGTGTGCAGCGGCGCGTCGCCGAACGCCTCGCGGTACAGGGCCACCACCATGCCCGCCGTGTACTCGTGCACGCCACGAAACCCGGTCGCCGCGAGGACCTGGTCGCCGGGCGCCACCGACGCGATGCCCATCGGAGCGCCGGGACCGGCCCATGTGCGCGCGGCGATCAGCTTCTCGACGAGGTTCATCGGGCGTGCCGCAGGGTGGACGTCGTACGTGGGCTGGATCTCACCCTGCAACAGCGCCTCGCCATACGGCAACAGCCCGCCGGCACGGCTGACGGCGCGGAAGAAGGGGGGCAGGTCCTCGGCGAACGCGCGGACATCGACGTCCTCGCCCGCCAACAACCGGTCGAGCACGGCGCGGTCGGTCGTGAACGGCATCCCCGAATACACCATGTTCTCTTGAAAGATGCGCTGGAAGCTGTCGGCGACGACGAGCTGCACGCCCGCACCTTGGTGTGCGACGACCGCGACCTCGCGGCTGCTGCCCGAACCGTAGGCGTGGCCACCGACGATGACCTGAAAGCCGCCGCGCGCGACCTCACCTTGGCGGACGACGTCCCGGAAGTTCTCGAGGAACCAGGGACCGAGGATCTCGCCGGTGTAGCCGAATGTGCAGGCCTTGCCGCTGATCATGTCATCGGTGTTGACACCGTAGACGTAGGCGGGGTCGCTTGCGCGCAGCGATTCGCCGTCGAGCTGTGCCCGAAGCAGGTCGCGGTCCTCGACGAGGTGCAGGATGCGTCCGGTCAGCTTCAAGGTGGGCCTCTCAGCGCGGTGCGATGGCGGAGATGTAGGGCTTCATCCAGTCGACCTCGCCACGAACACCCGCGAGGTAGGTCTGCTGGACGAGCTTGGTCACCGGTCCGGGTGCGCCGTCGCCGATCTGGCGGCGGTCGAGGCTGCGGACGGGCGTGATCTCGGCGGCGGTGCCGCAGAGGAAGACCTCGTCGGCGCAGTACAGCGCATCGCGGCCGAAGAACTCCTCCTCGACGTGGTAGCCGTTCTTCTGCAGGATCTCGATCACCGTTGAGCGGGTGATCCCCGGCAAGATGTTGGCGGCCGGGGGCGTGCGGACCACGCCGTTGCGGACGTAGAACACGTTCTCGCCCGTGCCCTCGGCGACGTAGCCGTTGAAGTCGAGCATCAACGCCTCGTCGAACCCGTCATCATTGGCCTCGTAACGAGCGATGATCGAGTTGACGTAGTGGCCGACGACCTTGGCGCGCGCCATCGACGCGTTCGGGTGGTTGCGTGCGTAGGACGACGTACGCAGGTTGGCGCCTTTGTTCATGCCATCGGCGCCGAGGTAGGCACCCCACGTCCAGGCGGCGACGATCAGGTGGATCGGGTTGTCGCGGGCGCCGAGGCCCATCTTGCCCATGCCGGTGAAGGCGAGGGGGCGAAGGTAGCATTCCTGAAAGCCGTTCTCGGCGACCGTCTCGAGGCAGGCCTGCTTGATCTGCTCGTGGCTCCAGGCGCTCGGCATCATCAAGATTCGCATCGTGTCGACGAGGCGGTCGATGTGCTCGTCGAGCTTGAAGATGCCCGCCTTGCCGTCGAGTTGGGGATAGGCGCGGATGCCCTCGAAGGCGCCCATGCCGTAGTGGAGCGCGTGGCTCAGCACGTGGACCTTGGCGTCGTCGAACGGCACGAACGCGCCGTCCATCCAGATGACCTTGGACCTGAGGCTCACGGGGACTCCACGGGGCGGCCGTCGCGGCCGGTGAGGACGATCGGGAGGCCGATGGCCTCGAGAGAAGGACGGATCTTGGCGGCGTCTCCGACGACGACCCAAGCGATGGCGTCGAGCGCGACGCGGCCTCGGAGGGCCTGGTTCGCGCTGTCGGCCGTCACCGACTGGAGGGCGGGGACATAGCGCGACAGCCAGTCGCTGGGCAGGCCCGTCAGCCACTCGGTGGCGAGCTCGTCGAGGATCGTGCCGGGACGCTCGAACGATCCCTTGAACGAACGCGTGCGGTAGTCGCGGAAGAACGTGATCTCCTTGTCGTCCAAGGGGCGCGGCCCGAGCGCCTCGACGATCTCTCGGCGCAGCTCGGTCAAGGCGGGTGCGGTCACGTCGGTCGCGACGTTGGCGCTGCACGACCAGACCGCCGGCCCGGCCCCGAACCCGAGCCCGCAGCGGGCGCCGTAGGTGTAGCCCTTGTCCTCTCGCAGGTTGAGGTTGATGCGGGCGGTGAACGCGCCGCCGAGCGCGGTGTTGGCGAGGAGCAGCGCGTGCCAGTCCGGCTCCGTCGGCCGCGAGAGCACTTGGACGGTCGACAGGACGCTCTGCGCCGCGCCGGGCTTGTCGATCAGGTAGATACGGCCACCGGCAGCTGGGACGGGCTTGGCAGCGGGGACGACGGGCGGCGGCTCGCTGGCCGACCATCCCGCGAACGCCGCCTCCAGCTGGGCGACGAGCGCGCTTGGATCGACATCGCCCGAGGCGAACAGGCGCAGGGTACCCGGCTGGACGATGCGCGCGTGCCAAGCGTGAAGATCGGCGGTCGTGAGCTTGGTGAGCGTCTCGGGGGTCGCCTCCCGGGCGGCATAGCCCTCACCCCACGCGAGGTGGGCGATCGCCCGGTCGGCCATGCGGTTGGGGCGGTCGAGGTCGGCGCCGTACTCCGCGATGCGGTGCGCGCGCTCCAGTTCCCAGACGTCGTCGCGGTAGGTCGGATGCAGCAGGACGCTCGCCCACAGGTCGACGAGGGGGCCCATCGAACGCGAGAGCCCGGAGACCGAGACGCTCGCGCCGTCGCGGCCTGCGCCCACCCCCACCGAGCCGCCGAGCAGCTTGGCGCGGCGCGCGATGCCGGCCGCGTCGAGCGCGGTGCCGGCGTGTGTCGTGCCGTCGTCGAGCAGGCCGAACGCGACCTCGGTCATGCCTTCAGCACCCGCGGGGTCGGCGGCGGTGCCGATGGCGACGACGGCACGAAGGTCAAACGTCGGCACCTCGTCGTTCTCGACGAAGGTGAGGACGATGCCGTTCGACAGGGTCACCGAAGTGGTGGACGGGAGCACGAAGGGCGCGGTCGGCAGCGGCCCGGGCACCGTGCGGGCCTCGGTCGGCTGTGCGGGGCGCGCGTGGGCGGCCGTCAGCAGGCAGGGCAGGCCCAGGGCCGCGACGAGGGCGGTGCGGATCATGGCGAGACCTCCGGGACAATGTCGAGGCGCACGGCGTGGGTGCCGAACGTCGCGGCGGCTGCCGCGCTCACCGAGGCGAGGGTCGCGCGCTCGTAGCGTTGCAGATCGATGGCGAAGCCGTCGGGTCGTCCCAGCCGGTCGAGGTAATTGCTCATCGCGCCAGCCTTACCGGCGATCGTCTCCAACGAGCTATAAAAGCCGAGCTCGTAGGCGGTGAACGCGCCCTGAAGTTCCTCCGCGGAGGGCGGGCGTGCGCCGCCGAGGGCAGAGAGCTCCTCGCGCACGGCGGCGTCGATGCGGTCGAGCGTGTCGGGGGTCGTCCCCGTGGCGGTCACGATGAACGCCGAGCCGAGCGAGCGACTCCCCTGAGAGCAGCCGACGTCGCGGGCGATGCGCTCCTGCTCGACCAGGCGCTGGTACAGTCGAGCGTCCTTGCCCCCGCAGAGGATCTCGGCTGCCAGATCGAGGGCGGCGTCGGCGTCGGTTAGCGACGCCGGGCTGTGCCAAGCGATCCACGTCTTGCCGTCGGGGACACGCGCGGTCTGTCGGATCACCTGTTCCGCAGGCAGGGTGACTGGATCGGGGAGGCGGTGGACGGGGTCGTCGCCACGGGGGATCCAACCGAAGTTGTCGGTGACGAGTCGCTTGGCCGTCTTGACGTCGAAGTCGCCCGCGACGACGAGCGTCGCGTTGTTCGGCACGTACCACGTCCGGAAAAACGCCCCGACGTCGTCGAGCGTGGCCGCTTGGAGGTCGGCGTGGGACCCGATCGTGGGGTGGTGGTATGGATGCCCTTGCGGGTAGAGCGCGGCGTACAGGTCGGCCCATGCCGTGCCGTACGGCGGGTTCTCGTAGCGTTGGCGCCGCTCGTTGCGGACCACCTCACGCTGGTTGTCGAGCTTGGCCTGGTCGAGCACGTCGAGCAGGGCCGCCATGCGGTCGCTCTCCATGAACAGCGCGAGCGGCAGCGATTCGGCGGGGACCGTCTCGTAGTAGTTGGTGCGCTCGCTGT
Source organism: Alphaproteobacteria bacterium (assembly GCA_040382435.1). Lineage (GTDB taxonomy): Bacteria > Myxococcota_A > UBA796 > UBA796 > JBEIFN01. The sequence continues at coordinate 13,248 of JBEIFN010000003.1, read as the reverse complement.
TTGTCGTCCCGTTGAGGTCGCCGCCGACCTCTTGGATCGGGGTGAAGTACTCGCCAGGTGCGTTCTTTGAACCCTGAAACATCAGGTGCTCGAACAGGTGGGCGAACCCGGTGCGACCCGCGACTTCGTCCTTGGATCCGACGTGGTACCAGACCTGCGTGTGCACGATCGGCGCCGAACGGTCGGGGACGAGGACGACGTCCAGCCCGTTGGGAAGCTGCCATCGGACGAAGCGTGGCGTCGGCAGAGACGCCGAAGCCAGCGGCATCTCGGCGGACGCGGGAGCCGTCGACGTACCGTCGGACGCGGCGTTGGCCGCGGCGAACGGGAGCAGGGTGAGGAAGGGGAGCAGGTTCGCGATGGACCGCATGGGGCCTCCGGCTGCCCGCGGTAACCGACGATCGCCACCGTCGGCGAGCGGGCACGGCGCGTGACACGTGGGGACGACCTGCAACCGAACGCACCTTTGCGGCAACAAGCCGCATGCGGTACCAAGGGCGACCAGGGTTAGCGGACAGACGTGTCCGCCTGCGCCTGGCTTCACGGTCGAAGCGAGGGGTGTCGGCGTTCATGTCGTCGCGTCGTTGGGTTCAGGCCTGCTTTGCCCTGTTTGCCGTCACCACGGTGCTGTTGGTGTTCGGCTCGACGGTGCGCGTGCACGGCGCGGGCCTCGCTTGCCCGGACTGGCCGCTTTGCTTCGGTGTGGTCGTCCCTGAGCTCGATTTTCAGGTCTTCCTCGAGTGGGGTCATCGCGCGCTCGCGGGCGGCGTGAGCCTCGGGTTCCTCGCGCTCGGCGCGGGTGCGCGTCGGCAAGGCTGGTTTGCGTCGGTGCCTGGCTGGTCGGCGCTGTACGCGGTCGCGGCCGCGGTGTTGGCGACCCAGATCGTGCTCGGCGGCCTGACCGTGCTCGAGCTGCTCGCCGAGTGGACGGTCGCGTCGCACCTCGTCACGGGCAACACCTTCGCGGCGCTGCTGCTCGCGCTCGCGCTCACCGCCCGCGAGGCGCACGCGCCGCGCACGCGCGCTGCCCTCGATGCGGGGCGGCGTCTGGCGGCGTTCGCGCTGATGGTCTTGGTGCCGATGCAGCTCGCGATGGGCGGGCTCGTCGCCGGATCGCAAGCAGGGCTCGCCTGCGGGACGTGGCCGTCATGTACCGGCGCCGCGACGGTGCAGGGGTGGTTCCCCACGATGGCGGGCCTGGTCGGACTTCAAGTTCAGCACCGGCTGCTCGCCTACACCCTGTTCGCCGCGGCTTGGGGCAACGTCCTTGTGCAGCGCGGCGGTCCTTTGGCGCGCGCGTCGCGCGTGCTCGCGCTGCTCGTCACGGCGCAGGCCACGCTGGGGATCCTCAACGTCCTGTGGCGCCTTCCCGTCGAGGTCACGCTCGCGCACTCGGCGGGCGCGGCGCTGACGTTCCAAGCCACCGTCTGGCAGCTCGTCGAGGCGGTCGCCTCGCCCCGCGCCTCCACCGCGTCTGCAGCGCGCCTGCGGGCGGTCGGGGAGGCGGCATGAACGCTGTACAGCGACCGGCTTGGACGGCGGCACAGCGTCCTTGGGCCGAGACCCTGCGGCTGTTCTTGGACGTGACGCGTCCGCGGGTGCTCGCGCTCGTGGTGTTCACCGGTCTGCCGGCGCTCGCGATGGGGCGGCAGGGCTGGCCGCCGCTCGGCTTGGCCGCTCAGGTGCTGATCGGCACCGCGCTCGCGGGCGGGGCGAGCTCGGCGTTCAATGCGTACGTCGAGCGAGAGTCGGACGCGTTCATGGCCCGCACGCGTCGTCGTCCGTTGCCTGCGGCCGAGCTGGTCCCGTGGGCCGTGGTCGCGTGGGGTCTGCTGCTGACGGTCTCGAGCACGTGGATCCTCGCGCTCGCCGGCGGTTGGAAGGCGGCGTTCGTCAGCCTCTCCACCATCGCGTTCTACGTGTTCGGGTACACGATGTACCTCAAGCCGCGCACGCCGCAGAACATCGTCATCGGCGGTGCGGCCGGCGCCACGGCTCCGTTGATCGCCTCGGCCGCGATCGACGGCGCGATCAGCCCGGCAGCTTGGATCTTGTTCGCGATCATCTTCCTCTGGACCCCGCCCCACTTCTGGGGCGTCGCGCTCGTTCGTAAGGAAGAATACGCGGCGGCCGGCCTGCCGATGATGCCGCACGTCGTGGGCGATCAGGGCACGCGGTGGCGCAGCCTCGGCTACACGCTGGCGCTGCTTGCCGTCACCGGGCTACCGGTGGCGCTCGGTGACCTCGGCTGGGCGTATGGCGCTTGCGCCGGTCTCCTCGGTCTTTGGTTTCTCGCCGTGGTGGTGCAGTCGCTCGTCGAGCGAACGGCCGCGGCGGATTGGCGAGTCTTTCGCGTTTCTATCGTCTATTTGACGCTCCTCTTCCTCTCCATGTTGTTGGATCTCTCCCTTCCTTGGGGGTCCCTGTGATGAACGTTTCCCTTCCTCGTCGCAACGCGTCGAGTGGCTCCCTCGCCCAGTGGGCGCTGTGGCCCGCGAGCGCCGGCTTCCCTTACACCACGACCGATCCGGTGACGGACTTCGGGCAGGCCACGCACGATCTGTACGCCACGATCACCTACATCGTGCTCGTGATCTTCGTGCTGGTCTCCGCGCTGCTCGCGTACACGCTGGTCGCCTTCAAGGACGACGGCAAGCCCGGCAACCCCGAGCAGATCCACGGCAACCTGTCGATGGAGATTGGGTGGACGATGCTTCCGGTCGCGATCATCCTGCTGATGATCGTGCCGACCATCCGCACCGTCTTCAAGATCGCGGATACGCCGCCGATCGGCGCGTTCGACGCCGAGGGTAAGGTCCTGCTCGACGCTTCGGGCAACCCCGAGAAGCCCACGGTCGACATCAACGTCATCGGCAAGCGCTGGTGGTGGGCCTTCGAGTACCCGCAGCTCGGCATCACCACGGGCAACCAGATGAACTTCCCCGTGGATCGTCCGGTTTCGCTCTACATCACCTCCGACACGGTCATCCACAGCTTCTGGCTCCCCCGCGTGGGCGGCAAGCGCGACGCGGTCCCGGGTCGGGTCAACCGGATCTGGTTCAACTGGGACAACGCCAAGGCCCCGGTCGCGGTCGGGAAGCCCGAGTGGGTTCGCGGCGAGTGCGCGGAGTACTGCGGCGAGGCGCACGCCTTGATGCGGTTCGAGACGCTCGCGATGGCGGGCGCGGACTTCGACGCTTGGGCGACCGAGATGAAGAAGCCGCTCGCAGCCGACGGTGACGGCGCCAAGGCGTTCGCCGAGGCCGGCTGCATCGGTTGCCACATGGTCGAGGGCGTCGAGGGCGCGGTCGGCAAGCAGGGCCCGGCGCTCACCGCGTTCGGGGATCGCCGCTACCTCGCGGCCGGCGTGCACGACATGTACCCCGGCGGCACGACCGACACCGCCAAGGCCAAGGAGCTGCTGGTCCAGTGGATCACCAACCCCAACAGCCTCAAGCCCGGCACCACCAAGTCGGCGAACCCGAGCCGCGCGCTTGACGGGATGAACATCCCCGCCGACGCGAACGGCAACGGCATCCTGGAAGAGTCTGAGTTCCCCAAGGCCAAGGTCGAGGCGATCGCCGACTGGCTGTTGGCGATGAAGACCTCCTTCCCGCTCCGCTGAGTCCCCTGAACTTCAAGACACGAGGCACCCATGGCGACCCTTACCGCACCCGCCGCCGATGTCCTTTCAGGGCAGCACGCGGCCGCTCACCACGAAGAGGAGGACTCCTCCCTCTGGTCGTGGATCACCACGGTCGATCACAAGCGGATCGGCAAGCTCTACCTGTTCTCCGCGCTGTTCTTCTTCGGACTCGGTGGCCTCGAGGCCCTCGTCATCCGGACCCAGCTCGCCTTCCCTGAGAACAACTTCATCTCGGCGCAGACGTACAACGAGATGTTTACGATGCACGCCACGACCATGATCTTCCTCTCGGTCATGCCCATGTCGGCGGCGTTCTTCAATTACTTGATCCCGTTGCAGATCGGCGCGCGCGACGTCGCGTTCCCGCGCGTCAACGCGCTGTCGTACTGGGTCTTTCTGTTCGGCGCGATCTTCATCAACGCGTCGTTCCTCTTCAATGCCTTCCCCGACGGCGGCTGGTTCGGCTACGCCAACCTCACCTCGGCGAAGTACAGCCCAGGCCCGAGCATCGACTTTTGGTTGATCGGCCTGATCATCCTCGGCAACGCGTCGATGATGTCGGGCTTCAACTTCATCACCACGATCCTCAACCTGCGCGCGCCCGGCATGACCTTGTTCCGCATGCCGATCTTCACGTGGATGAGCCTCGTGGTGCAGTTCCTCGTCGTCATGAGCTTCCCGATGATCACGGTCGCGCTCGTGCTCCTGATGATGGACCGCAACTACGGCACGAACTTCTACTTCCCCACCAACGGTGGCGACCCGCTGCTGTGGCAGCACCTGTTCTGGCTGTTCGGCCACCCTGAGGTTTACATCCTCATCTTGCCGGCGATGGGTCTCGTCTCCGAGGTTCTGCCGACGTTCGCGCGCAAGCCGCTGTTCGGCGCGCCCTTCGTCGTGTTCTCGGGCATCATGATCGGGTTCGTCGGCTTCGGCGTGTGGTCGCACCACATGTTCACCGTCGGCCTCGGCCCGGTCGCCGATGCGGCCTTCTCGACGACGACGATGATGATCGCGGTCCCGACCGCCGTGAAGATCTTCAACTGGATCGCGACCCTCTGGGGCGGCAAGATCCGCTTCACCGCGGCGAATATCTACGCGATCGGCTTCGTCTTCCTGTTTACCATCGGCGGCCTCTCGGGCGTCATGCACGCCAGCCCGCCGATCGACCTGCAGCAGCAGGACTCCTACTTCATCGTCGCGCACTTCCACTACGTGCTCGTCGGTGGCGCCTTCATGGGGCTGCTCTCGGGCATCTACTTCTACTGGCCGAAGATGTACGGGACGATGCTGAGCGAGGGCCTGGGCAAGCTCGGCTTCTGGACGATGTTCGCAGGCATCAACATCACGTTCTTCCCGATGCACTTCCTCGGCGCGATGGGCATGGCTCGCCGCACCTGGCAGTACCCGGTGGGCGCGGGCTTTGACTTCTACAACCTGATGGCGACCGCGGGCGCGTACTTGATCGCGATCGGTTTTGCGATGAACCTTTGGAACTTCGTGAAGACCGCGGCGTTCCCCGCCAGCGCCCCCAAGGCCCCGGCGGATCCGTGGGACGCGGCCACGCTCGAGTGGTCGATCCCCACGCCCGTCCCGCACTACAACTTCGCCCGGTTGCCGACGGTCCACTCCGACCGGCCGTTCTGGGATGAGAAGCACGAGGGCGGCCCGGCCGTCAGCCAGGCGGTCATCGCCGGTCCCGGCCCGCATCACGTCGCGATGCCCCCGAGCAGCTTCTGGCCGATCCTCGTGGCGGCTGCGCAGGCGGGCCTGTTCATCGCGTTCCTCGCTGGTCGCGGCACGTGGGATGGCGCTGCCTTCCACATGGAAGCGCTCAAGACCCAGTTCATGGTTCAGGTGCCGTTGGCCCTCATCCAGCTCTTCCTCCTCCTCGCCTGGATCCGTGAGGACGACTCGCCTCGCTGAGTCGCTTCCGCGTCCGCCCGCCCCGTTCGCGCGGGGCGGGAGACCCCTTCAGGAGTCCCCATGTCCGCGCACGCTCCCGCCGAGGCCCACGGCCACGGCACCGCTGAGTTCGACGAGCATCACTGGACGAGCCTTGGGCTCGACCACATGAAGTTGATGTTCTGGGTCTTCCTCGGCTCTGACTGCTTCTTGTTCGGCACGCTGATCGGCACTTACATGTCCTACCGGGGCCAAAGCCTGGTCGGGCCGTACCCGCTCGACGTGTTCAGCGTTGAGGTCACCTCGATCTCGACCTTCATCCTGCTGATGAGCTCGTTGACGATGGCGCTCGCCGTGCTGTTCGCCAAGACCGAGCGTCCGGGCGCTTCGATCGGCATGATGCTGACGACGGCGGCGCTGGGCTTCTCGTTCGTCGGCTTTCAGATGTACGAGTTCAGCCACTTCTACCACGAGGGTCTGACCCTTCAGGGCAACCTGTTTGGCTCCACCTTCTACACGCTCACCGGCTTGCACGGCACCCACGTCGCGGTCGGTGTGCTCTGGCTGTGCTTGCAGAGCCTGTGGATGGCCAAGGGTTGGATCCGCGGTGACGTCGGGACATCGGTCGAGGTCGCTGGCCTCTACTGGCACTTCGTCGACATCGTCTGGATCGTGATCTTCACCCTCGTCTACCTGCTGGAGTACGTCCAATGAGCGCGACGACGCACAGCCACGGCGAGCATGCGCATCGCCCCGTGTGGCACTACCTCGTGGTGGCCGCCTTCCTGACGGTCCTGACGTTCATCGAGATCGGCCCGCTCTTCGAGTGGTACAACCTGCCGGCTCCGGTGTTGCTCGCGTTGAGCGTGGTGAAGTTCATCACGGTCGTCGCGCTGTTCATGCACCTTTGGGACGACGCGCCGATCTACACCCAGCTGTTCACGCCGCCCCTGATCGGTGCCGGTCTGATGGTGGGCGTGTTGATGCTCCTTTTCTGGGGCTACGCGCCTTCGCCTCGCAACGACACGACGGCGCTGCAGGAGCGCTACTGGACCGACTACAGCGGTCAGTGCACGTCGTGGCTGCGCAGCCACGTGTCCAACCGTTGGTACTGCGCCTCGCCGGCGATCGACGCCGACCGGGTGATCGCGCAGAACAAGCCGGCGGAAGCCCCCAAGAAGAAGCTCGACTGGTCGGTCGACGGCAAGTCGCCGGACGAGGCCAAGGCGATCTTGGTCGAGAAGGGCAAGGGCTTGTACGAGGCCAACTGCCAGGCTTGCCACCAGCCCACCGGGGCCGGCGTGCCGGGCGCGTTCCCTCCGCTCGCGGGTTCGGACTACATCGACGACGCCGACAAGCACGTCAAGATCGTGCTCAACGGCCTGAACGGTCCGATCACCGTCAACGGGGCTTCGTACAACGGCGCGATGGCCAACTTCAAGCAGCTGTCGGACGCCGAGATCTCGGCGATCATCACCTACGAGCGCAACAGCTGGGGCAACGCGATGGGCACCGTGATGCCCGAGCAGGTCGCGAAGAACCGCTGACCGTGGGCTAGACCGCGCGCTCAACGCCGCGGTCGTGCCTTGGGGCGTCGCCGTTGGGCGTCGCCCTTCGTCGTTTTTGGGCGCGGGTCGTGCCTACGAGGCGCCGACGACGACGCCGTGGGCGTGTTCGGTTAAGGCTGTGGGACGGAGGCCCGATGTGGGCGCTTTGGACGCTGTGGGAGGCCGCACAGGCGCATACGGGGGCTGTCCCCGTGCGTGGCGTGTACGACTGGTCGAACCTGCCCGAGGCCGCGCCTGACGCTTGGTGGGTGTGGGAGTTCTACCCGAGCGTGGTGCTGGGCTGCCTGGCCTTCTCTGCGGCGTACGAATGGATGGCGCGCGTCGGGCGCGTCCGCTGGGGCTTGAGCGACGTCGGCCCCACGGCGCGGGAGCGGTTCTTCTACCACCTGTCGATCTTGGTGGTGTTCTTCTCGCTGCAAGGCCCGATGCACGAGCTGTCCGACGTCTACTTGTTCGCCGGTCATATGGTGCAGCATCTGCTGATCACGCTCGTGTTCCCGCCGATGGCGCTCGCCTCGATCCCGGGCTGGATGTGGCGACCGGTGCTGGGACGGCCGTGGCTCCTCGCCATCGGTCGTCGCTTGACGCATCCGATCGTCGCGATCGCGTTCTGCAACGCCATTTTGTACCTATGGCACGTACCCGCGATGTACGACTGGGCGTTGTACGACCACAACGTGCACATCGTCGAGCATCTGTCGTTCATGACCGGCTACGTCGTGCAGTGGTGGCCGGCGATGAACCGGAGCGACGAGCTGCCGGCGCTGTCCGCCGGTCCGCGTATGGTCTACTTGTTCACCGCGACGCTGCCGATGAAGCTGCTGGGCGCGCTGCTTACGATGGCAGACTACGTGCTGTATACCTACTACGCGCAGCAACCCCGCGTGTTCGGTCTCGACCCGTTCGAGGATCAGCGGTTGGGTGGCATTATCATGTGGTTGCCCGGCGGACTGGTGTTCTGGGTGCTGATCGCGCGTACGTTCTTCATGGACTACTACGCCGACATCCTGCGAGAGCGCGGCGCGCGTCGTCGCCCGGCGGGTGAGGTGGCGTGATGGCGCGACGTCTCGCCGTGGCGGCCTTGTTCGCGCTCGGGTGTTCCACGCCCACGCGGCCGGCCAACGACGGCGCCGACGCGCTCGTCCGTAAGACCCAGTCGGGGGCGTACAACGTCGCGTTGGCGTTCGATCCCGCGCCCCCTCCCGTCGGCGCCTTGTTCGCGGTGCAGGCGACCGTCACCCAGCGTGATGGCTCTCCGCTCGAGTTCGGCACGGTCGCGCTCGATGCGCGGATGCCCCAGCACAACCACGGGATGGAGACGGATCCCGTCGACCTTGCGGGCGTGTGTCCGGACGGCGGGGACGCGGCCACCGCGGCCACCGGGTGTCCGCACGTGGGCGGCGTGTACCGCACCGAGGGGTTCAAGTTCCACATGCCCGGCGCTTGGACGGTGACCGTCGACGTGCGCGGCCCGCGCGGTCCAGACTCCACCTCGTTCGTCGTGGAGATCCCATGACGCCGAGGTCGCGGCGCCGCGCCACGGTGGCGGGTGTTTGTGTGGGGCTGCTGGGTTGCGCGGGCGGTGAGCCACCGCAGGCGGCCATCGCACAGGCTCCCTCCCCGACGGCAGACGCGGCGGGTTGGACGCCGGCCGAGCGCGCGACCTTGCGCGGCATGCGTCGCTTGGACAGGCTTCCGCCCGATCCAACGAACGCCAAGGCCGATGACGCCGCCGCCTCGGCGCTGGGGCGCGCGCTGTTCTTTGACGCCGGCCTCTCCGCGTCGGGGACGGTCTCGTGCGCGTCTTGTCACGATCCGGGCAAGCACTTCACCGACGGTCGGGCCAAGGCGGTTGGCATCGGTACGACGGCCCGCCACGCGCCCGGTATCGAGGGGTCGCAGCTGGGGCCGTGGTTCTTCTGGGATGGCCGGGCCGACAGCCTGTGGGCGCAGGCGGCGGGACCGCTCGAGAGCCCCGTGGAGATGGGGGCCACGCGGGCGGGCATTGCCCATCGTGTCGCGGCCGTTCACCGGGCGGCGTGGGAGCCCGTCTGGGGGCCGCTGCCCGATCTGGCGGGGGTGCCACCGCAGGCGGGTCCTGCGTCACCGGGGGCGGCCCCCACCGCGTCCACGGACGCTTGGGAACGCCTCTCGCCGTCGTCGCAGGAGGCGCTGACGCGCGTGCTCGTGCAGGCGACCAAGGCCATCGCAGCCTATGAACGTACGCTGCTCCCAGGCGCCTCGGCCTTTGACCGCTACGTCGAAGCCCTCGAGGCCGGTGACGCGACGGGCGCCGGGGCGCTCGATGCCGACGCGCTCGCGGGCTTGCGCCTGTTCGTCCGTGACGGGAACTGCGTCGCATGCCACAGCGGCCCGTTCTTCACCGACCGCGCGTTCCACAACCTCGGCTTGCCCAACGTCGGCGCGTACGACCCCGGCCGCACGGTGGGGGCGCGTGCCGTGGCCGAGAGCGAGTTCAACTGCAAGTCCGCATGGTCCGATACCGCGGACTGTCCGGAGCTGCGCTACCTCAACCCCGCGTTCGACGACTTCGTGCTCGCGTTCAAGACCCCGTCGCTGAGAAACGTCGCGGAGACCGCGCCGTACATGCACGACGGCAGCCTGTCGACGCTCGACGATGTCCTGGCCTTCTACAACGCGCTGCCGGGGCAGCCCGCGCTCGGCCATCGCGAGCTGACGCTGCGTCCGTTGGCTTGGAGCGAGGCGCAGCGCGCGTCGATGAAGGCGTTCCTCAGCTCGCTGACGTCGCCGCCTGTTGGAGCTTCACCCCTCGACGCCAACCCGCCACCGCCCAGATGACGATGAGCGTCGCGGCGATCAAGGCCCATTGGACGCTGTACGCGAAGTGGCCGATGTGCTTGGGTTCGGCGACGTAGCCGCTGACGGGCAGGGCATCGGGGTTCTTTCGCGCGCCCTTGCTCAGCTCGGGGCCCACGACCAAGTAGACGGGCAGTGTGTCGCTCTGCTGGGCGGCGAGGCTCGCCCAAGGCGGCCCCAGCCGCTGGTAGGGCACACCGAACCACGTCTGCATCTCTTGGGGCCACGCCTCGGGGCGTTCGGCGGTGGCGGGGATCGGGGAGAGCTTGACGTCGCCCTCGATGGCGAGCAGCAGCCCCTCGAGCTGTTGGGGACTGCCATGGGTGTCGACACGGGCGAGCGTGGCCGCAGCGTCGTCGTACGGGATCCAACCGCGATGGACGAGCAGCGGGCGCGTGCTGCCCTCCGGCAGGAAGGGGACGATCAGGTCGTAGCCGGGGGCGCCGAACTCGAAGTGCCCGAGGACGAGCGCAGCGCTGCCGTCGTCGAACCGGCCGCGGAGGATCGCCTTGCGCCAGGCGAGCGCGTCCGGCGATGCGCTGAGGTCGGCCTCGGTCGCCGGCGGCCCGTACAGGTGCGCGTGGACTTCGGCGAGGTGGGCTGTGGCCTCGACGTGGCGCCCGTATTGCCAGGCGCTCAGGTTCCCGAGGACGACGAGGGCACCCAGCGACGCGACGGTGGGCAGGACAGCCGGACGGAACGGCAAGGCGCCTCCAACGTTCGGCTCGTTCTATCCCGGCGGTGGAGCGTCGTCGGGGGAACCGTCGGGTCGGCGGCGATCTGGCGACGTAAAGATGGGCGCGGTGACAGCCCAGTCCGTGGTCCTTGTCGACGTGGCGAGTCCGATGACCCACGGGACGTCACCGATCGGCACCGACAGGCTCGCGTCGTCGGTGTCGACGGCGACCGTCGCGATCGCTCCGTTCGCGCCCCACAACCACAGCGTGTCGACGCCGGGACGGAGGCGGTGCAGCGACACGGTCGCGGTGCGGGCGGCTTCGGATGCGGGCGGGACGGCGGTGTCGGGTGCGGTGGTGCTCTCGGTGGGCGACGTCGTCGACAGGACGCTTCCGGGAGGCGCGCCGTCGATGGTCATCCAGATCCAAGCGCCGTCGCCGGTCGAGAGCGTCCCGTACGTCAGCGCGCGCGCCAACGCGGTCGGGGAAGGCAGCACTGGGTCGTCGACCTCGAGCCACGTCAGCGGCCCGTCGGGCAGCAGGAACCGGTACGCGTTGAGGGCGTCGAACCAAGGGTGCCAGGCCGCGAAGGGCGCCGGACCGGGGGCGTCGAGCCACACCCGGTCGGGGTACGGTTCGGCGCCGTTGGCCGCAGTCAGCCACGCGAGGTTCGCCCGTCGATGCGTGGCGCCGAGGTCGGTCAGCGCGGCGCTCGCATCGCCGGGGCTCAGGACGCTCGCGCGCGGTGCGCCGTGGGCGGCCCGCCGGCCGTCGGCCCGGACCGGCCAACCCGTGATCGTCCATCCCTCGGGGTGGGTCAGCGTCAGGCCCGCGTCGGTGCGGATCCAAGGGACATCGTTGAGCCACTGGCTCACGCTGGCCACGTCGTCGCGGGCGGTCTGGACGGCGTAGACGTAGCCAGCGGCGAGGGCCTCGCGGGTGCGGCCGGTGGCGGTGTCGCGGACGCTCGCGTCGCGGCTCGCGCGCCAGTCGAGCGCCACCGGGACCGTGTGGCCTGCGTCCCAGGTCCGGCGGAGGTCGACGCCGACCGAGGGCGTATCGCCCGGGCCGAGCGTGAGACCCAGGGTGCGGGTGGGGCGGCCAGGGCCGGCTGAGAGCGTCAGGTCGCCACGGCCGGCGCCGAGCGACAACACGCCGCCCTCGGGCGGGAGGACGTCCTGTCCGACGCGACCGTCATCGAAGACCCACTTGGCGGTGATCGGCCGCGCGTCGGGGTCCCACGCAGGGAGGACGCGCCCGCGGCCGGACGCCCCGAGCGCGAGGGCGAGGCCCTCTCCGGCAGGACTGAACGGCGAGGGCGGCCTTGTGGCGGCGACGGCGCGCAGCTGGTCGGCCGTCGCGGGGACCTCGCCGCTGAAGCTGCCGTCGATGACCGGAAGCACGGCGACGCGACCGGTCGCGTCCCACGCCTCGACCCGCTCGGCATCGGGGGCGGTGCCGCTCACGGGACGCACGGCGTCGCCTTGCAAGCCCCACGCATCATCGGTGCTGGCGAACCACAGGGTGTCGGTGCCGGCGAGCTCGACGCGCCCGCCCTCGTCGCGCAGCACCGTTCCGCGATGCCCGAGCGCGCTGCGCCCTGCGACCCACCAGCCACCGATGCGCTCGACGGGTTCGTCGAAGTGCACGAGGAAGCCTTCGGCGCCGATCGCGCGTAAGCCGCGCCCGCCCTCAACGACCGTCCAGGTGACCCGACGCCGTTGGCCCTCGGTGGGCAACGGCCGCGAGGGGAGGCTGGTCACGAGACCTTCGACGACGACCCCATCCGGCGTGGGCTCGAAGACGTCGACGAGCAACCACCCGCCATCGACGAGCGGGACGATCTCGTGCACGAGGTCGGTGCGTCCCCACGCTGCCGCGTCGACGAGGGTGCCGCCGCCGAGCCCAGCCTGCCCGACGCTCGCGATCGGGTGCCGGACCACGGCGCGGAAGGCGGGGGTGGCGATCAGGGTGTCGTCGTAGGTCCCCTCACCGCCGCTGATCCGCCAGGCCGCGCAGGTGATCTCTCCGACGAGGATCTCCGCAGGGGGTAGCGATGCACACGTTTCTTCCGGCGGCCCGAGGGGCGCCGGTGGCGCGCACGCGGTCGCTAGAAGGAGCCAAACCAGCCGTCGCGTCGACGCGGTCACGGCGAGGGGGTGGCAGGAGGCGGGGCAGGTGGGGCGGCCGCGTCGGAGGCGCGCAGCCGTGCGCGCGAGGGCACGATGAGGTGCTTCGCGGCCCCTTCGATCTTCTTTCCGGTCATGTAGAAGAACATGCGCTTGTCGCCGGGTCCCATCGGCTGTTGCTGCTCAGGCGGGATGCGCTCCGTCCCCGGCGGCGCGGCGATGGTGGTCGTGACGAACTGCAGCGGCGCGCCCGAGGCGTCGAGGAAAACGAGGTTCATGCGCAGCAGTTCGGCCGTTTGCGCGCCCTTGTTGGTGATCGTGGCGGAGTACACGAAGCCATTCTTCGGGCCTGCGGGGTCGCGCGCGAGGTTGATCGGGCCGACCTCGATCGGACCGATGTCGAGGCTGGGCGCGTACTGCGCCGCCGCCATCCCAAGCTCGGCTTCCGCCTTCCGGTCGGCCGGCGCGTCGGGGCATCCATCGAG
>JBEIFN010000002.1:0-38785 GCA_040382435.1 Alphaproteobacteria bacterium | reverse complement strand
TGACGGCCAACCAACCTTGTGCCGTCTCGGTCGTCCATACGGCGGCGTCCCCACCGAGGGCAAGTAGCCCGCGGCACAGGTAGGGTCCGATCTGCGGGGGCGCCCCCGACTGGCTCGACGTTGTCGACATGCGTTGCGGTTAGCGCGTTCCCCGTGCAGCGGCCGCATGCCCCCCGCGCAGCGGTCGCAGGGCGGTTGCGACGTTAGGGCGTCCGGGGGGTCGCGCGTGTCGGAGCCGTTGCTGCATCTCGTGCTCTTTCACCCCGAGATTCCCCCGAACACGGGGAACGTCGGTCGCCTCGCCGTGGGCTACGATCTGGTGCTGCACCTCGTCCACCCGCTGGGGTTCGACATCGACGAAAAGGCGGTTCGTCGGGCAGGTTTGGACTACTGGAAGTCCGTCCGCCTGGTGGAGCACGAGGACGGCGAAGCGTTCTTGCGGTGGGCGGCTGGGCGCCGTGTGCACGCGTTCACCACGCGCGCGCAACGGCCCTTCACCGCAGCGGAATGGGCGCCGGGCGATGTCCTGCTGTTCGGACCGGAGTCCGTTGGGCTCCCCGCCGATGTGGTCGCGTCGGTTGTCGGTGCGGGTGGACACGCATGGCGCATCCCGATGTGGGGGCCGATTCGTTCGCTCAACCTCGCCAACGCCGTCTCGATCGCCACGGTGCACGCGTTGACGACGCTCGCGCCGCACGCGTTTGCCGACCCGGGGGAGGATGGATGCGCGCGCTGATCACGGGCATCACGGGACAAGACGGCAGCTACCTCGCCGAGGCGCTCCTCGCGCGCGGCGTCGAGGTCCACGGGTTGGTGCGGCGTCACAGCACCTCCGGCGGGCTCGCGCGGATCGCCCACGTGCTGCCGTCGCTGACGCTACACGAAGGGGATCTCCTCGACAGCGGGAGCTTGTTCCGTGCGGTAGAGCGCGCCGCGCCCGACTGGGTCTTTCACCTCGCTGCGCAGAGCTTCGTCGGTCGCTCGTGGGACGAGCCAGAACATACGGCCGCTGTCACGGGCGTCGGGGCGCTCCGCTTGTTCGAGGCCGTGCGGATGGTCGCGCCGAGCGCCAAGACCTACCACGCGAGCACGTCGGAGATGTACGGCGATCAGATCGGTCGCGCCTCGGTCAACGGACCGTTCTCGCCGCGCTCGCCCTACGGTACGGCCAAACTGTACGCCCACGCGACGGTCGGGATGCTGCGGGCGTCGTACCAGCAGTTCGTCGTCGCGGGCATCCTCTTCAACCACGAGAGTCCGCGGCGCGGTCCCGAGTTCGTGACGCGAAAGGTCGCCATCGGCGCGGCGCGCGCGGCGGCCGGGGATTCGACGCCGCTGCGCCTCGGCAACCTCAAGGCGCGACGCGACTGGGGTTGGGCGCCCGACTACGTCGATGCGATGATCCGGATGCTCGAGCAGGAAGAACCCCGCGATTTGGTGGTCGGGACGGGGATCTCCCACAGCGTCGAGCAGCTTTGCGCGCTCGCCTACGCGCACGTGGGCCTCGACTGGCGGGACCACGTGGTGGAGGACGCCGCGTTCGTCCGCCCCGCAGACATCGGTGTTCTGACCGGCGATCCCGAGCCGGCTTGGCAACACCTCGGCTGGCGTCCGACCGTCGCGTTCCCCGACATCGTCGCGCGGATGGTGGATGCGGAGCGAGAACGCCTCGCGACGGGTGCGTGACGGGGCGAGCGGGCCTGCGCTACTCGATGCGCTCGTCGATCTTGCCGTCGTTGTCGAGGTCGCGGCCGGCGCGGATCAGCTTGCCGTCGAGGTCGAAGCGCTCCCAGAGGTCGATCTTTCCGTTGCCGTCGGTGTCGGATTCCTTGCGGTCCAAGCGCACGCGGCCGTCGGTCTCGACGATGTAGAAGGCGAAGACGTCGAAGTCGCCATCGAAGTCGATGTCGCGGTCGGATTTGACCCGCGCGCCGTCCTTGTACAGGTCGATGGTGTCGATGTCGCCGTCGAAGTCGGTGTCGATCCGCTCGCGGCTGATCTGTCCGAAGGCGTCGAACTCGGTGAACACGTCGAACTTGCCGTCGAAGTTGAGGTCGGTGTTCTTGGCGACCGCCACGCGCTCGTCCTCGAGCGGGCGGACCAGGTTGACGATGTCGGGCTGGCCGTCGCCGTTGAGGTCGATCTCGCGCCGGATCAGGCCGTCCTCGGTAATCGACTCGGTGACCTCGGCCGACAAGCCCGGCGGTTGGCTGTTGTTGGCGTTGCCGCCCGTGGTGGTCGCCGCGGCGGACCCAGCGTTGGTGGCGGCGGTGGACGCCGGCTTCTTGGCGCAGGCGGCGAGCGCGAGCGCGGCGAGGAGTACGGCGGTGGTTCGGACGGCGTGCGTCATTCGTCTTCCTCGGGGCGACAAGTGGCGGCGGCGCCCATACTGGGGCATCGTAGCGTTGGAGGCGCGGGTACGCCAGCCGTGCCGTGCGTCGTGGAGTCGAGATGCCCGACACGATGGTCGTCGCGCCCCGTCCCCGGCTCCTTGTGGTCGACGACGAGCCGATTCTTCGGGAGCTGATGCTCAACCTGTTCCAGGACGCCTACGAGGTCACGTGTGCGGCCTCGGTCGCCGAGGCCGAGCGTGCGATCGACGGCGGTGCGGTCGATCTGATGATCACCGACAAGAACTTGCCGGATGGGAACGGGATCGACCTGATCCCGCGGTTGCGGGACGTCTCGCCCGACGCGGAGACCCTGGTGATCACGGGCTACGCGTCGCTGGACACGGCGCTCGCGGCGATGGAGCGCGGCGCGTTCGACTACATCGTCAAGCCGCCGCGTTCGATCCACGATGTCCGCCGAAAGATGGATCAAGCCGCCACCCGGCAGCGCCTCGCGCGTGAGAACCGTCACCTCCTCGATGTGCTCGCACGAAAAAACGAGGCCCTCAGCGCGGCGCTCGAGGACGCGCGTCGGGCGCGTGACGGTCTGGTGCAGGCCGAGAAGTTGGCCGGTCTCGGGACGCTGGCGGCGGGCGTTGCGCACGAGGTGTCGAGCCCGCTGTTCGGCATCCTCGGCCTCGCCGAAGCGATCGCCGCCGAGGACGACCTCGTCACCGCACGGGCGCACGCGACGGAGATCGTTGGCTACAGTCGGTCGATCAAGGAGATCGTGCAGCAGCTCACGGCCTACGCCCGCGGCGCGGCGCGTGACTTGCCGGAGCCTGTCGGGGTGGCCGAGATCACCCGCCGGGCGGCGCGCCTCGTGGCCCGCGCCCATGGGGGTTCGGAGTCCGACTGCGCCTGGGAGATCGACGGGGACATCGCCGTGCTCGGCCGACCCGCCGAGCTGCAGCAGGTGTTCGTCAACCTGATCAAGAACGCCGTGGACGCGGTGAACGAAACGCCTCGTCCGCAGCCGTGCGTCGTCGTACGAGCGAGGCGGGACGGGGCGCGCGTCCATGTCGAGGTCTGCGACCGCGGCCCTGGGATCCCTGCCGAGATTCAACGGTCGCTGTTCGACCCGTTCTTCACGACGAAGGCCCCGGGTCGTGGGACGGGGCTTGGGCTCAACGTCGTCTACCGCATCGTGGCGAGCATGGGGGGAGAGGTGTCCGTCCAGAGCGAGCTCGGACACGGGGCTGTGTTCCACCTCGATCTTCCTGCGGCAGGCTGACCGGTGCGCGTTTGGGTTCGACTGACGGTGTTGATGGCGGTGCTCGTGCTGGTGCCGATCGCTTGGGTGGGGTCGTTGGCGTATTCGGTGACGCTCGAGAACGCGACGCTCCGACCGCGCGAGGCCCTTCATCGCGCCGCGGCCGCGCTCGCGACGCTGGTGGCTTCGCGCCTCGACGCCGCCAGCGACAGCTTGGCCGGCTGGCATCGGCTCTGGCACCTCGAGGATCATGGCTTGGACGAGCAGACGAACTTCCTGCGCGCGGTGTGGACGGCGTCGCGGGACGTCGTCAGCGTCGCGCTCGTCGACGGCCGTGGGCGACAGGTGGTCGCGCCGGTCTGGCAGGAAGCGCCGGGGCCTGAGCGGGTCGCGGGCAACGGTGCGCGCTGGGCCGAGGTGATGGCGCACCGCCCGGTTCGCGCCGGGCCGGGCGTGACGGCGGGGGCACCGTACCGTGTCGACGAGGGAAGCGCGGTGCGTCCGGCGGTCCCGCTCCTGTCGGTGCGTGAGGACTCCAAGCTTCGGATCCTCGCCGAGGTGGATCTCGGCGCGGTCGCCGAGGCGCTCGTGCCGTCGCCAGGGGCGTCGGTCGCGCTGCTCGACGCCAGCCTCGCACCGATCGTGGCCGTCGGAGAGAGCGTCTGGTCCGATCCCGACGTGCTCGCGATGCTCGAGACGCCGACCGATCTCGACTTTGACGCCCGTCTCGGTGATGGCAGGGACGTTCGTGGCGCCGTGGCCCTCGTCGGGACCACAGGGTGGCGTGTGGTGCTTGCCGAGCCCGCGGGCATCGGCGCCGAGGCCGCGGGACGCCTGCGTTCGCAGACGCTCGGGATCGCGGGCCTCGCGCTCGCAGTCGTTCTTCTCGCGGGCTTCGCGCTGCAGCCGCTGCTCTCGCGGCCGTTGGCGACGTTGCGAACGGAGGTGCTCGCGGTCGCAGAGGGAGCGTACGACCGCAGGATTCCACCGGGCCGCACGTTGCGTCGTGCGGACGAGTTGGGCGACCTTGCGCGCGCGTTCAACGAGATGGCGTCGCGCCTGTATGAGGGACAGGTCGAGATCTTGGAGAAGCGGGCGCGGATCGAGGCGCTCGTCGCCGAGCAGCAGGCCGAGATCGAGCGCGCCACCTCGGCGTTGGTCAGTACGCAGGCCGAGCTGGTGCGAGCAGGGCAGTTCGCGGCGCTGGCCGATGTGGCGGCCGGCCTCGCGCACGAGTTGAACAACCCGTTGTCGGGTGTGCTCGGCATCGCCCAGTGGCAGATCTCCCGTACGCCGGGTGAGGCGGATGCTTGGCGACAGGTGGAGGCGCTCGCGCAGCGGTGCCGCGAGGTCGTCTCGGCGATGCTTCGGTTTCAGGCGGGCGAGGATCCGACGTCCTATGCGCGGTCCGTCGATGTGGCGGCTTCGCTCCGCGCGGCGTGGGACCGCGCCGACCTCGGTGCGTCCGAGGCCTGGACGTTGGAGGTGGGTGCCGCGGGGCGGGTGGCGGCGGAGCCTGTGTTGCTCGATCAGCTCTGGGACCGGTGGCTGGCGACGTGGCGGTCGGCGCTTCCCCACGGGGCCAAGGTCCGCGTGGTCGCGCGTGGTGCGGAGGTCACGCTTTGGTCAGGTGTTGCTGGAGGTGGGGCCGATGAGCCTGCCGTGGCTGGCATGCAACGCTGGCTCGCGCTGCGTCTCGTGGCCGCGATCGGGGGCCAGTGCGAGGAGCCTCGCGCGGGCGGCCTCCGGTCGCGTATCGTGCTGACGGAGGCGGCATGAGCGCCGTTCGTACTTGGGCGTGGGTGATGGGGGCCGCGTTTGTGGCGGTCGCAGGGTGCGGCGCGCGCCCAGCCGAAGATCCGACGGTCGTCGCGTCCCTGCTACCGCGGGCTGAGCTCGAGGTGGCGGAGATCCACGGCGAGGTTGCTTTGGTCGATGCGGAGGGACGCTCACGCAGCGCGGATCTCGGCGGGCCCCTCGCGGTCGGGGAGTCGGTGCAGACCGGCGCGGATGGCACGGCGCGGCTCGCTACGGCATCGGGCGCCACGGTGCGCGTGGGACGCTCCACCACGGCGCGGGTGGTTCACGCGGGTGACGGCGCGTTGGAGCTCGAACTCGAACGTGGTCAGGTCCGGGCGCGCGTTCGCCCCGGGAACGGCGCGGTGGTCGTGCGTGCAGGGGAACGCGTCGTTCGGACCGACGGCGGAGAGGTCGGCGTCGCGCGCGACGGCGACGGGGTGACTGTCGAGGCCACCGAAGGTGAGGCGACCGTGGAGGGCAAGGGCGGATCCCGTCGGGTGGCCGCGGGACGGCGGGTCGGGTGGCGCGGGGAAGCGACATGGGAGGCGCCGGTGGGGGACGCGCCGTTGCTCGACGTTGCGTGGCCGAGCGCGCCGGTCGCGCGTGCGAAGTGGACGCTACAGGGTCGTGTCGAGCCCGGTGCGACCGTGCGTGTCGTCTCGATCGCCGGGGTCGAACCCGTCGTCGCGGATGGCAGCGGCGGGTTCACGGTCGAGGTTCCGCTTCCGGAGGGGGAGACGACCCTCGTGCTGGAGGTGACCGACGCGTTCGGGCGCGTGCGCACTGCCTCTGGGCGCATCGTGCGCGACACGACGGCGCCGACGCTTCAGTTGGAGATCGTCCCGATCCGACGTTGACGCGGCGTCGGTGCGCGGCGGCGTGGCACGGCGGTCGTTCGGGTTACGCACGACGTATGCGCTGGGCCACCGCGATCTGCCGCCTTCTCGTCGCTGCGTGCGCGTTCGCAGGCCGCGCTGCGTACGCGTGGGATGTCGCCGTGGTGCCCGAAGACGGTGAGCTGCGCGCGGGTCGGGCGGTGGTCGTTCGCGTCGCCGTCGTCGATGACGCTTGGGCCCCTGTCGAGGACGGCTACAGCGTGCAGGTCGACGGGGGGCTCGCGGTCAAGCTCGGTCCGGACGGGCCACCCGGTGTGGTGCGGTGGGCGGTGATCGCGCCGTCGCAACGCGAGGAGGCGCGCGTCGTCGTCAGCCGCGGTGGGGAACGAAGGACGGTGCTGTTGCCGATCGGGCTGGACGTCCCCGCGGCGTTGGACGTCGAGGGCATCGTGACGCTCGAACCCGGTCGGCGCGAGGTCGCCTTGCGCGTGCAGCCGGCTGCGCCGATGGACGTTGAGGCGCTCGAGGTGTCGTCAGTGGGCGCGGAGGTCACCTCGGTGCGGCCTCAGGGCGGCGATCTGCTGGTCACGCTGCGGTTGGCGGGCGGAGACGCCGCGCGCATCGTGCCCGTCGTGCTCTCGGATCGGCGCGGCGAGGCGCTCCCCGTGGTCGTGCGGCTCCGCGTGCCGGGTACCGTCTCGGTCCCGATGACCACCGAGCCTGGGGCGCGGGTCGAGCTTCGCATCGGGGAACGCACCCCGTGGGTCACCGTCGCAGGTCCGGACGGCCAGGCGCGCTTCGACGTCGTGCATCACGCCGACGACGTCGCGGCGCGGGTCCGGGTCGAAGATGCGGCGGGCAACGCGGTGTTGCGGGACGTCGAACTGAGCCGTGCGCCGCCTGTTGTGCTCGTCGGCAACGTGTTGTCGGCCTGGTGGTCGCGCGAGGCCCCCCCGCCCGTCGTCGTGCAGGCCTTCGACCGTCGGGGCCAGCCGTGGCGCTCGGGCGCTCCGACGTGTCGCACGCCGCGCATCGGTGAGGTGCCGCTCGTCGCGGTCCTTCCTGGCGTTTGGGTCGTTCCGTTGCCGCCGGGTGTCCGTCCCGACCTCGGTGAAACGCGTGTGCGGTGTGAGGCTGCTGGGGCCGCGCCGATCGAGCTCGTCGTCAAGAATGGCCCCTCGGTCCCTGAACGGTTGAGCCTGCGCCTGTTCCCCGAGGAGCTGAGCAGCGACTTCCCCGTGTCCGACGTTGCCGTCTCGTTGCTCGATGCAGACGGGCTGCCGTTGCCATTCACCGGCGAGGTCCAGTTTTCGGCGGCGCTGGGCCATGTCGAGCCCGGCCCCGAGACGCGCGCGCAAGGCCGGGCCGAGTACCGCGGGCAGCTCGCCGCCGAGGCGGGCACCGACCGGGTGAAGGCGGCTTGGTACGCGCCAGCTGGGAGCGGGCTCGTGCGCTCCCTCGCGTTGACCGCGGCGGACGCGACGGACGACACGCGGTTGGACATCGAGGTCGTCGTTCGCGACCCGGACCGCCGGGGGGTCGCGGGTGTGCCGGTCGTGCTGCGGCTCCAGGGCAAGGAACAGACCGCCACGTCCGACGCGCGGGGGCGTGCCCGGTGGACGGTGGAGACGTCAGGAACGGTGCCGTTTCTTCCCTACGAGATCCGGGCGGATGCGGCGGTCGCGGATGGCGTGCTCGTGGCGGGGAGTCGTTGGGGGACGCCGGGTGGTCCCGATCTGATGGCCGAGGTGCCGGTCCGGCTCTCGCCGGGACGTCTGGCGTCGGTCGAAGTCGAGGTCGTTCCCGGTCGCTTGGCGACGGGCACGGGAAAGTCGGCCGAGGTGGTCGCTCGCTTCCTCGACCGTGCGGGGATGCCGGCGTCTCAAGGTCTGCCGACGCTGGAGGCGTCTGAAGGCACCTTGGTGCCGCTGGATGCAACCGCCGATGGGGCGTATCGGTGGGCGTTCACGCCGCGCGGTTCGTTCCGGGAGCGCGATGTCACGTTCATCGCGCGCTCGGAGGTGCTCGACGTGGAGGGACGCACCGAGCTCGAAGTCCGTTCCGCGCCCGTCCGTTGGTTCGTCGGGCTCGACGCTGGCGTCCATACCAACCTCGCCGCTTGGACATCGTCGGCGTTCCAACTCGAATCGGGCGGGCGGATCCGCTTGAGGCCCGACGAGCGCGAAGACACGTTGGCGCGCAGCCGCGTGTTCCTCGTCGGCGGTGTGGGGTGGTTTGGGAGCACGGAGCGCTTCCCGCTCACCGAGGGCGGAGAGGGGGCCATCCGCATGGATGTGCTCCCGACCGCCCTGCAGATTCAACTGCGACAAGAGATGCCGACGTATGCGGCATTTGTAGGGGCTGGCCTGCAGGCTGCGCCGTGGGTCGGCAGCTACCGCATCGATGACGGTGCGGCTCTGGTTCGCGGGGTCGGGATGCTCCCCCCTGGGGTCGTTGGGCACGCAGGCGTCGCTGTGCGTGTCGTGGGCGGAGAGCTGACGCTGCAGCTCCGTGCTTCGTCCCTTCGCAGCGTCGGAACGCCGACCTCGGTCTCGGGGTGGATCGGTGGTCTGTCGATGGCGGTTGGCTATCGGGTGCTGCAATGATGCGGGGGGAGGGGTGGATGGCGTTCCGTTTCGCGTCCGCGCTGCTCGTGCTGGTGGCGTGTGGTCCGTCCGCACCCGTCCCCGACAACCTGACGGTTGCTCCGTCATGGGCGTTCAACGGCGAGGAAACGCCCGTCGTCATCGAGGGTGATGGGCTCCTGCCGCTCGCGACCTACAACGTCGATGAAGGCACGGCGACCCGACCCGCTTGGCAGGTCGAGCTTCGTTCTGACGCGGCGACGGTCCCGCTCGCTGGGGTGGATCTCGTCGAGGACGGCACGCTCGCGGCGCGCGTACCCGTCGGAATTGCGCCTGGAAGTTGGACGCTGTGGGTGGTCAGCCCGCTCGGCGGGGAGGGAGGGGTGCCGACGCCCTTCTTGGTGGTCGACAACCGCGCGGAAGGGTTCGACGTCACGGCGACCGCGCTCGTGCAGCGCGTCGGGGAGACGGCCGAGGTCGTGATCCGGCTGCTCGACCTCGACGGCCGTCCGATCGCACAGGACCGAGAGGTCGAGGTTGCGTTCACGGGTCCGACGGGGGCGCCGGTCGACGTCGAGATCACCGATTTTGGGTTGGATTCGGCAGTGCTCGTAGGCACGAGCACCCTTCGCGGGCAGCTCGGTGACGACGGCGAAGCGCGCGTTCAGTTTCGGATGTCGACGCCGGAGGTGGTCACGGTGACCGCTGCTTCGACCCAAGTGGGCGACCGGCTGGCGTCCGACGACGCGACGTTGCAGTTCGAAGCTGGAGATGCTGCCGGTTTGACCTTCGTGACGCCTGCGTCGGGGTTTACCGCGGATGCCGGCGTTCCGTTCGACGTCCAGGTCCGGGTGGTCGACGCGTTGGGGAACATCGTGCGGGGGCAGCCGCGCACGTTGGCGTTCACTGACACCTGCAACTCCTACGCGTGGCTGGCCGAGATCGACGGTGAGGCCGTCTTCCCGTGGGTTCCGCGCAAGTCGACGGGCACGGCCGGGTGTGCGGACATGCAGGTGCGGGTGCTCAACGGTCTCGACGGCATCTCTGCCCCGTTCGAGGTGCGGCCCGGGCCCGTTGCGGGCTTCTCGATCGACGTGTCGTCCCGCGATCTGGTCGCCGGCGAGCTGCTCGCGATGGTGGTGCGCCCTGTGGACGCCTTCGGCAACCCTGCGGCTTGGTCGAGCGCGATCACCGAGGTCGCCGGCGCCTCGGGTCCGGTGAGCGACTTGCAGTGCACCACGGCTTCGCCTGCTTTCTGTACGATGCGCGTCACGTCGGCGGCCGAGGCCGAGACCCTCGTCGTGCGTGATGCGGCGGGCACGACGGGCGACGCGCCCACGTTGCGCATCCGCCCTGCGGAGGCCGTGACAGCCAGCTTGATGCCGCCCCCGCTGGTGTGGACCGCGGGTGCGGATCAGACCCTCGAGGTCGAGCTGCGCGATGTGTACGGCAACATCGCCGATCCGGCCGTCGTCGACGTCAGAAGGCTTGTGTTCCTTGATGACTTGAATGAGATCGATTGCATGCCCGCGGAGGCCTTGGGCGACCGGCTGGTGGCGTCGTGTCGCTTGTTCGCTGCGCGGGCCGATGCGTACGTGTCGATCGGGTGGGATGGCCGGCCGGGCGCCGCGTCGTTCCCGGTCGAGGTGGTCTCGGGCGAGGCCGCGATCGTCGTGGTGACGCCGTCCACGGCGACGGTGCAGGCTGGTGAACCGTTCGAGGTCGCGCTGCGCGTCACCGATGCCTGGGGCAACCGCTGGGACTCTGGCGTGGGTCAGACGCTGGAAGTGACCGCACCGGGAACGCTGGACGGCCCATGGACGGCCGAGCTCGGCGCGTCAGCAGAGGCGACCGTCGAGGTGGCGATCACGCGTCGCGGGACGTGGACGGTGTTGGCGACGCTTGCGGAGGTCGCTGGGCAGTCGCCGAGCGTCACGGTCGGTCCGAACGCACCTGCGGCGCTCGCGCTCGCGCTGTCCTCACCGTGGATCGAGGTGGGCCAGCGAGTCCGCCTCGACGTCGAGGTGCAAGACGCCTACGGCAACCGCAGCGACGACAGCGTCGTGTTGTCGGCCCAAGCGGCTTCGGGGCGCGCCGGTCCCGTGGTGCTGCCGGTCGCCAACGGGTTCGGTTCGGCTACGCTGACGTGGAGTGAGGGTGCGATCCACGATCGCATCGACGTCGTCGGGAGCAACCTCACCGGTTCGCTCGATGTTCTGACGTGGCGTTCGTGCAACGAAGGTCCCACAGCCTCCCTGCGGCTGAACGGTTCGACGGCGCCGGTGGCTTGCGTCGGAGCCACGGGTGTCGCAGATTTGGCCACCGACTTCGTGGGTTCGAGTGGACGGGTAGGTGACCCGATCACGGTGCGCGCCGTCGCTCTGGATGGCGGCGCGGCCTCGTCACCGCTCGCCCCGGCCGACCGGGTGCTCGTCGCGGGGTCGGGGGAACATGTCGCGTCGGGCTTGGTGGTCACCGCGGGCGGTTGTGGGGCGACGACGTCGATCCCGCTCTGGCTCGGCGAGGACGACGGCGGTGCTGTGGGACCCGTCGCCGTCCTGCCGGCCGCCTCGGTGGCGAGCTGCGGCTCGGGGGCGCTGCCGCTGGCGCTCGAGGTCGCGGCGGTGACCTGCGACGGGAGCCCTGCGGCCGGGGCTACGCTCGGTGTCCGCGTCGAAGCTGGTACGTTGTCGGGAGCCACCCCCACGGGCGGCGGACTGACCGTGGTGCTGGACGCCAATGGCGAGAGCCGGCTGACGTGGGGGTTGAGCGACCTGATGTCGGGCGGCTTGGTGACTGCTTTTGCGGGGCGGGCGGACCGACAGGCGACCGGGCGAGGGGTTCTGCTGGCGATCTGCGATGACGTCCCCCCGGTCGTGTCGGATTTCAGCCCGCGCGGGGCTTGGGGGGAGCCGATCGATCGCGTCGAGGCCACCTTCTCCGAACCGGTCGATCCGTCCAGCGTGTCGGTCGATGTGGCTTGGCTGGAGCCGTTTGGGCTCGCGCCGAGCATCGCGGAGGTGGCGCTCGACGAGAGCGGCCAACATGTGACCTTCTGGCTCGACGCACCGTTGGTCGCCGGTTCTTGGTCGTTCTCGCTCGATGCGTCGGTACGCGACTTGGCGGGGAACGCGCTCGCGGGCCGATGGGGTGTGGCCGGTGAGGACTTCCAGCTTTTGCTCGGCGAGGATTTCGAAGCGCCCGAGGTGCTCGATTGCGCGGTCGACCCGGTGCGGTTCCGGCCCGACGGTGACGACGGTGTCGGCGTCGAGGCCGACGCGGTCGACGTCGAGATTACAGCGAACGCGACCGGCTCTTGGTGGATCTTCGAGGTCTGGGACCGCGAAGGTGGGCGGGTCCGGCAAGACCGCCTCTCGCCGTCGGGGCCCGTGGACGTCTGGCAATGGGATGGGCGTGGGGACGATGGGCGGGTGGTGCCCGCTGGCCTGTATGACGTCGTCGTGACCCCGGAGAGCAGCCGCTCGACGCTGGGAACGTCGTGCGTCCGGAGCGTGGAGGTCGACCTCGCCTACTAGGCGACCTCGACCTCAGGACGGCAGCACGGAGCTGGGGTCGACCTCGTCGGCGACATCGGGCGACTCACCTGGCAGGACCGTCTTCGTGCCAGGGATGCCGAGGAAGAAGGCATGGTAGCTGCTGTAGGCGTCCGAGGGGTCGAGGGCGTGGGCGGCCTCGAAGTGCTGGCGCGCCTCGGCGACGATCGCGTGGAAGTTTGCAGGGTCGCCGAACAGGACATCGTCCTCGTCGGCGCGCCGGCGTAGCGCTTCAGCCAACGTGGCATGCGCGAGCGCCTGGATCGTCGCCGGCGCGACGTCGTCGAGCCAGACGCCCGTCGCTTCGAGGTGCGCGATGGCTTCGCGGGCATAGGCTTCGGCGTCGGTCACCCGGTCGGTGTCGAGCATCAACCGCGCAAGCTCCAAGTGGGGCTCACCCAACCGGGGTTCTGCCGCGATGATCGCGCGCAGGGCGTCTTCGGCGTCGTCGATGCGTCCTGCCTCCTTGGCCGTGAGCGCGTCGAGGAACTGTGCCCCCAGGCGCGAGAGGACCTCCTCCTCTGCGGTGTCGATCGGCGTCGTCATGGCGTCTCCTTGCGGCGAGCGCGTAACCGATGTCGGCCTCGACGTCGGGGGGCTTGTGTGCGACCGCATCCGTGGGGTAGATTTGCAGTCTGGAGCGCGCGTTGGACCACGGCTCGTTGGATTTTGCGTTGCGCGTGGCCGGTAAGGAGTCGTCCTCGGAGGCCGATGGTCTGCCGCAGGTAGGCGACCGCCTCGCCGCCTTGGCTTGGCGCGCCTTGCATCCTTCGACGCGGGGCACGTTCGGTGGACCGCGTGCCGATGCCCGTTGGGTGGGGCGCTGGCATGCACCGGATGGCTCGGGGACGCTGCTCGCGGTGCGGACGCCGAGGGGCGGCACGCCGCTGGTGATGCTGCCGACGCCGGGCATCGGCGCCCGGGGCTTCCTGCGGATCGGCGAAGATGGCCGGTCTTTGGCAGGACGTCTCGCTGCGTCGGGCTTCGACGTCTACCTTCCGACGATGCGTGTGACGGCCGCTTCCGCCGGCTGGGAGCCGTGGCACGACGTTCGGGCGGTTCTGGCTGAGGTCGCGCGTCAGGATGGGCGGCCGCCGTGGCTGTTGGGGCATGGGTTCGCCGGCTGGTGGGCCGTCGCGGAAGCTGCGCGTGGGGCGGTTCCCTGCGCGGGCGTGGCGCTGCTCGGCACGCCATCGGTGGCGCCCGCTGCGCCGCTGTCGACGCGTGTGGGCCTGCGGGCCCTCGCGACCTGGGGACGACCTGTTCCGACGCCCCACTTGACGCGCCTTTGGGCGGTCTCCGATGGTCGTTCGGACGGCGCGGCCTGGCGCGCGCTGCTGACGGAGGATGCGGAGCCGGTGGCGTCGGCTTGGGTCGCAGAGCTGGGCCGCTGGTTGGAACACGGCCGGCCGTGCCTCGAACAAGGACGTTGGGACCTCGGCTTGGCGGCGCGTGCGGTCCGCGTGCCGCTGGTCAGCGTGGACCCGGCGCGCGATCCGTCGGCGGCGCAGGTGGGGCGGTGGACGACGTGGTGGGGCGGGCCGGCAGAGGCCGTGAGCCATACCGGGCCGTCGGACCTTGCCTCGCTGCTCGTCGAACCGGCCGTGGGCGACGCCCTCGCCGGCGCGCTGCTCCGCGCTGCGGGCTCGAATCGCGTCAGCCCTTGAGGGGCGCGACGCGGTCGAGGACGGCGAGGATGCGCTCGCCGTGCTCAGCAACTTGCCATTGGCGAACCTCGCGAACGCGCGCGAGCTCGCCAAGGTTGCGGGGCCGGCAACCGGCGATGTGCTTAAGGACGCCGTTGCTCGCGATCGCGTAGGCCGTGTAGCGCTTGTCACGCTGGGCGAGCTGGTTTCGCCACTCCTTGAGGGCCTCCAGCACGCGCTCGGCTTGGCGGCCGCCGAGACGGCGCGGCAGGTAGGACGGGTCGTCGCGGTCGTCGTCCTCGTCGGCTTCGGGCGGCGGCGGGGGAACCGGCCCATCTTCGAGGCCTGAGAGGACGGCGTCGACGATCCCGGTGCCGAACCGACGGCGAAGGCCATGCATGCCGGGGTAGAGCTGCTCGAGGGCGCGCGAGGTCATCGGACGCTTCTGGGCCATCTCGAGGAGCTGAGCGTCACCGACCACGCGATAGATCGGCCGGTCGGCTTCGCGGGCCGCGGCGTCCCGCCACTGGAACAGCCGACGGAGGACGCGCTGGCCCTCGTCCGAGAGTGCGCCGGCGCCCTTGATGTGTCGCCATCCCTCGGCGTCGAAGGTGCGTCGCGTTGGCTCACGCCGCGCCAAGATCTCGCACTCCTCCGCGGCGTACTCCAGCCGTCCGGCCCGCACGAGGCGGAGCTTGAGGATCTCGCGGAGCGCCGGCAGCCAGTGGGTGTCGCCGCGCGCGTAGTCCAGGTGCTCAGGCAGCAGCGGACGCTGCGACCAGTCGTGTCGCTGGAACTTCTTGTCGAGCTCTTCGCCGAACCAGGTGTTGACGAGGTCGGCGAGGCCGATGCGCTCCAATCCCAAGAACTGGGCAGCGATCTGCGTGTCGAACATGTTGACGATCTCGAACCCGAAGTCGCGCTTGAGGCTCACGACGTCGTAGTCGGCGCCGTGAAGCACCTTGACGATACGCGGGTCGGCGAGGATGGTTCCAAGGGCTTGGATCGACCGAACCCGCAGCGGGTCGAGGATGATGTCGCCCTCGGCGTCGGTGAACTGCAGGAGGCAGAGCTTCTCTTGGTAGTGGTACATCGAGTCGGCTTCGGTATCGAGCGCGATCACCCGCATCCGCGAGAGGCGTGCGATCAAGCGGTCGAAGTCAGCGTCGGTCTCGACGACCCAGACGGGTTCTGAAAACATGCGCACCTCCGGTGCGGAGGAGGGGGCACCCGCCGGGCGAGAACGTACCGCACCACGACCGAGCGTGGGCGGCGTTGGCTAGCGGGGGCGCCCCTCGGGGATGGCCGCGACGGCCTCGATCTCGACCCTGACGTCGCGCGGAAGACCGAGCACCGCCACCGTGGAGCGGGCGGGTCGGTGGTCTCCGAAGAACGTCGCGTAGGACTGGTTGAAGACAGGGAAGTCGGCCATGTCGCGGAGGAACACCGTGGTCTTGATGACATCGGTCGGCGCGCAGCCTGCGGCCGCGAGGACGGCGCGGAGGTTCTCGAGGACCTGCGCCGTCTGTTCCGGGACGCCGCCTTCGACGAGGGAGCCGTCGGGCCGCAACGCGATTTGGCCGGAGGTGAACAACAAGCCCCCGCTCGCGACGGCCTGGCTGTACGGGCCGATCGCTGCGGGGGCGTTGGGGGTGTGAACCGGCGTGATCTCAGCCATGTTCAGTCGAACAGAACGCGGAGACCGGCCGTCGCGGTGAGCCCGTTGCTGAGCGTCTTTTGCACGCGGAGCGTGTAGTCGACGTCGATGAAGGCCTCGAGGCCGCGCGTCATCTGGTAGCCCGCGAAGCCGCCGGCCTGCGCGATCAGGAACTCGCTGTGGTCCGGGGTGAGGAACCCTGCGCCCGCGTGGATGCTGAGGCCTGCCTTGAACTTATCGTTCGCGGCACGAACGAGGCCCCACTGCATGCCGACAGTGCCCGCGCCGGTGTTGCGCGGGGTGGTGCGGTACGCCGAGACGATGGCATCGGCGTCGACGACGCCTGCCTTCGCGGGGTCGCCTTGCGGCGTGTCGAGCATCCAGAAACCGCGGAAGACGCCTTGGACGAGGTCGTCACGGTCGCCGAGCACGATCTCGAGGCCGACACCGGCGTTGCCGACGGCTTGGATCTGGTCGTACCGCTCGTAGTTCGCCGGGTCGCGGATCGGGTTGCCCGCGCCGCCTTCCTGCTCCTTCGAGTAGTAGAAGACGCGCTCCGTGTGGAATCCGCCCGAGACGATGGGCGCGATGCCGCCAGCGTAGGCGGGGGCGGCGCTCAAGGCGTACAAGACGCCGAGGGCGAATGGTGTGGGCGGCAGACGCATGCACACTCCGAGAGTTCTGCCGACCTTACCCCGCAGGGAAGATCGGATCAAGGTCCGACCGGTGCGCCGCTGTCGTTGGATGGCTCCGACGCGGGCGCGGACACGTCGACAAGGGCCGGAGCGGACTCGCCGTAGCGGTGGACGATGACGATGGGCCACGCGCCGGGGGCGACGTCGGGGACCTGGAGCGTCACCGCTCGACGACACGTCGCGCACGCGTCGGCGCAGGTCGCACAAGCGCCGTCGGTTGCAGTGCTGTCGCAGGCACCGCACACGTTCTCGGTGCGACAGGTGTCGCAAGCGTCGCAGTCGACGGACGCGGTCTCGACCACGGCGGCGCGGAGGCCGCCGATATGCGCGACGATGTCCCACGGCTCCGAGATGGGGTCGAGGCCGAAGTCGGCGGTGGCGCCCGCCACGACGGCGTCGGGGACGGTCAGCGTGAGCGTGCAGGTCGCCAGCTGCTCTGAGTTCGTTCCCGCGCACGCGGTGAGCGCGGCGAAGGTGAGCGCGTGCCACCGGGTCAAAGGTCAGTACCAACGTCGGTGATCTCGGGGACCGCCGGCGTGAACATGATCTTGTCGCTGACGACGGGCTCGCGAATCTCTCCGGGGAACAGAAGATCGAGCCAACCGACCTCCGACAGGACGCCGTTGACGTAAGGGAAGTCACCCTTCCACACCACGTTGCCCCAAACCGGGAACGAATGTCCTCGGCTGCGGTC
Organism: Alphaproteobacteria bacterium; assembly: GCA_040382435.1. Taxonomy (GTDB): domain Bacteria; phylum Myxococcota_A; class UBA796; order UBA796; genus JBEIFN01. Next base: position 21,715 of record JBEIFN010000002.1, on the reverse strand, counting down.
GGCCACGTTCTTCATGTACTCGACCCACAGCGGGAGGGCGGTGTGACCGCCTGTGGCGTTGTACGCCATGGTGCGTGGCTTGTCGAAGCCGACCCAGACGCTCGTCACCACGTCGGGCGTGTAGCCAATGAACCAAGCGTCGCGCCAGTCGTTGGTCGTGCCTGTCTTGCCGGCGACGTCGACGCCCAACGCGGTGGCGAGGCGCGCCGTCCCTTGCGTGACGACCTTCTGGAGCAGCCACGTCATGATGGTGGCGACCTCAGGGGCCATCGCCTGATACGGCGGCTCAGCGCGGTGCTTTTCGAGGATGTTGCCGTTGCGGTCACGGACTTCTTCGATGACGTAGGGCTCGACGTAGATGCCGCCGTTGGCGAATGCCGCGTAGGCGCCTGTCATCTCGGCGGGCGTCAACGAGGCCGAGCCGAGCCCGATCGTCAAATCGCACATCCGGCATGCCTCACCGCTCGGCGCGGCGTCTCGGAACGTTTGGCCCCCACCGGGTACCGGAGGCGCCTGGCAGGCGACCGCGTCGGGGTGCTTCGCGTCGACCCACCTACACAACCGGTTGTCGGAGGGGTTCTCGACTTCGCTGGCGGTCATGTGGTGGAGTGGGGGACCGCCGATGCCGAGACCGCGCACGAAGCGGTAGACGACGTCGTCGTCGGCATAGGGGTCGATGTGCTGGTACGTCCACACGGCGCTCAGGTTGCGTGACTTGGCGAGCGCGGTGACCATCGTGCTTTGGCCGCCGAAGCCAGCGGCATAGTTGCCGGGCGCGTAGACGCCGTGGGTCTTGGGGTTGCGGATCACCATCGGAGCGTCGGGGACGTTGCTGTCGGCGTTGAGCATGCGAGACTGCAAAGCCGCGGCGTACACGAACGGCTTGAAGGTCGATCCGACCTGTCGGTAGGCTTGGACGGCGCGGTTGAGCTGGCTCGTGCGGAAGTCGTCGGCGCCGCCGACCATGACGCGGACGGCGCCCGACGGGATGTCGAGGGAGTACAAGGCGGCGTGTAGCCCCGCCTTCTGTCGGAGGCGCGCCGCCGCGTCGGTGGACGTCGCGTCCTTCTTGACGCCGAAGATCGACGCCACACTGGGATCGGCGATGCTATGGGCCGCAAGCTCGACCTGCACGAGGTCGCCGCGGCGGAACAAGCCGCCATCAGGGCGCCCGTCGTCGTCGTCGTCGACCGGGGTGGCGAAGTTCGCTCGCGAAGCCTGACGTGCGAAGATCTGGGTGCCTTTGCCTGCCTCGTAGGCAAAGTCTCCCCACGCCAGCGGCACCACGGCCTCGAGATCTCCGACCGCGACGCGCATCGACTTGGGCGTCACGTCGAGGACGACGGCCTCGATTTGCTCACCGACGGCGACCAGAGGCTCACCGGTCGCAGGGTGGGTGCGATGGCTGGGGTCGTGGCTTTCGTACCAGCGCTGAACGAGCGTCTTCTGCTTTGTCGCACGCCAGTCGCCGATGGCGGTGTCGTCGGCGAGATGTTCGAGGTCGTCGCGTCGAACCCCGAAGTTCTCGTCCCATCGGCCGACCTTGTCGCTAATCGCCTTCTCGGCTTTACGCTGCAGCTCGAGGTCGACGGTCGTAAAGACGGAAAGGCCGCCCTTGATGGCTGCTTCCTCGCCGTACTTCTCGACGAGGTAGCGCCTCGCGAACTCGGTGAAGATCGGCGCTTGTTCAAGGAAGGCGTTGTCCTTGGCGGCCAACTTGATCGGTTGAGCGACGGCGGCGTCGGCCTCTGCTTGGCTGACGAAGCCGTTTTTGACCATCTGGCCGAGGACGTAGTGCTGGCGCTCGATCGCCGCGTCGATGTCGGCGCGCGGGTTGTACGAGGACGGCCGCGGGGGCAGGCCCGCGAGGATCGCGGCTTCGGCGAGCGTGAGCTCTTGGACGTGTTTGCCGAAGAACGTGCGCGAAGCGGCCTCGACGCCGTACGACTGGCTGCCGAGGAAGATCTCGTTGAGGTAGAGGTAGAGGATGTGCTCTTTGGTGTACGTCCGTTCGATGCGCCAGGAGAGGACGGCTTCCTTGACCTTGCGCGAGAGGGCGCGGTCGTTGGATAGCAGGAACACCTTCGCGACCTGCTGGGTGATCGTCGACCCGCCTTGGGCCACGCGTCCGGCTGCGACGTTGCGTCCGAGCGCGCGCGCGATGCCTTCGAGATCCACGCCGGAGTGTTCCCAAAAACGGGCGTCCTCGGCGGCGATGAAGGCGTCTTGGACGTGCTGCGGAATCTGGGCGAGCGGAAGGACGTAGCGGCGTTGTTCGTAGATCTCGCCGAGCAGGGTGCCGTCGTTGGCGTACACGTGGGTGACCGCCGCAGGCTCGTAGGCGCGGAGCGCGGCCACGCTCGGGAGGTCGCGGGTGGTCCATCCGACCCACGCCGCAACGCTGATGGCGCCGAGCGCTGTAACACCGAGGGCTACCTGCACGGCGGTGCGTAGCCACGTGGGCCGCCGGGCCGGCGCAGGGACGCGTGGCTCGATCTCGATCTCGACGTCGTCGACGTTGGGGCTGGTGGCTGTCGCGTCGAAGGGACCGGAGCTGAACGCATCGAGGAGCGAGGGCTCGAACGACGGTGCGGCGGCTACGGGGCGCGTGATCGTCAGCGATGCTTCGCGCCCGACGACGGTCGCGACGCGACTCCGGTCGCTGCTGGCTTGCGAGGGGGCTGCGACCTCACCCACGTCGTGCGGTGCGGACGGAGTGTCGTCGGCGACGGGGGTGGGCGGCAGGGCTGCCGGAGGGGGCGCGGCTTGGGACGCACGTGGATCGGTGGCGACGTCCTCGTCGTCGGCTGCCGCCATGGGTGGCGCGGCGGGGGTGTTCGGCTCGGCACGTGGGACAGCGGGCGTGCCAGACGGCGGATGGGCTGCTTGTTGTGCTTGGTACCGCTCATTTTGCTTGGACAGTCTCGCCCAGTCCTCATCGCGCCACGCGATTTGGATGGGCTGCCCGCAGGCGTCACAGCCGACGATCGTCCCGGGCGCGGGCCACGGCAACTGGAGTGCGACGCGGTGTTGGCACTGTGGACACGGAAGGCGGATCGCCACGCGGACCTCGACGACGGCACGGTATCGTCGCGGCGCATCGCATGCCACGCCCGATCGGCGTCGGTTGCAGGTTGCATGGCCGGACCCGAGTGGGCTGAATAGGCGGCGTCCCCGGAGGAGCGTCCGCCATGTTCAAGCGCCTCGAACGTCCTGTGGAGCTGGAAGAGCGCATCCGTCGCATGTGGGAGACGGAGGGGCTCGCCGACCGCATCGACGCCAACAGCGCGGGTCGTCCGGCGTGGGTCTTTTACGAGGGCCCGCCGACCGCCAACGGGACGCCCCACAACGGTCATGTGCTGACGCGCGTGATGAAGGACGTCTTCCCAAGGTTTCAGGTCATGCGGGGCAAGCGGGTCTCGCGAAAGGCGGGATGGGACACGCACGGCCTCCCCGTCGAGGTCGAGGTCGAGAAGCAGCTGGGCCTCAAGGGCCGCGAGCAGATCGAGGCCTACGGGCTCGAGGCGTTCAACCGCGCGTGCGTCGACAACGTCTTCACCTACGTCGAAGAGTGGAACGACCTCACCCGCGACATCGGGTTCCAGGTCGATCTCGACGACCCGTACGTCACGTTCCACAAGCCCTACGTCGAGAGCGTGTGGTGGGCGTTGTCGGAGCTGTTCCGCCGGGGCTTGTTGTACAAAGGCCATAAGGTGGTCTGGTGGTGGGCCCAAGGAGGCACCACGTTGTCGGCGGCCGAGGTGGGGCTGGGCTACAAGTCCGTCGATGATCCGGCGGCGACCGTGCGCTTCCGCGATGCTGAGACGCCTCACCGCGCGTACCTCGCATGGACGACGACCCCGTGGACGCTGCCCTCGAACACGGGCTTGGCGGTCGGCGCGTCGATTCGCTACGTTGTCTGCGCCGATCCGGCGCGTGAGGGCGACGAGGTGGTCTGCGCGGCTGCGCTCGCCGAATCGCTGGGCCTCGTCCCGCTCGCCGATGTCGCCGTCTCCGACCTCCTCGGCCGTCGCTACACGCCGCCGTTCGACTTCGGGCGTCCCGAATCCGGCGACCCGTGGCGGATCGTCGAAGGGCACCACGTCACCGACGATTCCGGCTCGGGCATCGTCCACATCGCGCCCGCTTATGGCGAAGACGACTTGCTGATCGGCCGTCGTCACGATCTCGGCTTGCTGATGCGCGTGGGTCCCAACGGCAAGTTCGAGGACGGGACGCCGATCGTCGAGGGACAGTGGTTCAAGGACGCCGACAAGGCCCTGCTCCGCGACCTCGGTGAGCGTGGCCTGCTGTTCAAGCGCGACACCTACAAGCACGACTATCCGTTCTGCTGGCGAGCCTCGGAGGACCCGCTGATGCAGCTCGCGCGTCCGGCGTGGTTCATCCGCACCACCGCGTTCAAGGACGCCGCCCTGGCGAACAACCAGGCCGTCGACTGGCACCCGGAGCACATCCGCGACGGCCGCTTCGGCGACTTCCTGAGGAACAACGTTGACTGGGCGCTCTCCCGGGAGCGCTTCTGGGGCACGCCGCTCAACCTGTGGGTGTGTGAGGCTTGTCAGGCGACGGTGGCGCCCACGAGCCTTGCCGACCTCGAGGCGCGCGGGGCGCAGGGGATCGCGAACGAGGTCGACGAGCACCTGCGCGTCCATCGCCCGTGGATCGATCGGGTGACCGTGCCGTGCGCCTGCGGCGCGACGATGCATCGCGTCCCCGAGGTGATCGACTGCTGGTTCGACTCGGGCGCGATGCCGTTTGCCCAATGGGGGTTTCCGCATCAGAACGTCGACCGGTTCCGCGACCAGATGCCCGCGGACTTCATCTGTGAGGCGATCGACCAGACGCGCGGCTGGTTCTACACGCTGCTGATGATCAGCACCCTGTTGTTCGATGAGGAGACCTGCGCCCGCTACGAGTTGCCCGCGTTCGGCCTCCCGCGTCCGTACAAGGCGTGCGTGGTCCTCGGTCACGTGTGCGACCGCAATGGCTACAAAGAGAGCAAAAGCAAGGGCAACTACACGAGCCCCAACCTCGTGATGCGCGGGACGAGCAAGCTGCGGGCGATCCCGGACGCCGCGCTGACGCCAGGTACGCTCGGGTTGCTCAAGGCGCAGATCGAGGGGCTGGAGCTCGGCCAGGCGGCGGTGGCGGTGTCGACCGAGCGTGGCGGCGCGGGGTTGCGCGTCGACGGCCCGCTGGCGATCGCGGCCGTCAAGGCCAAGGATGCCCTGCACGTCCACCCCGACGATCTCGTCCGTCTCGGGCTCGACCCGGCGGTTGGCGGTACCGTGTGGTTGACGCTGCCGATCGACCCTCCGGGCGCGGACGCGTTCCGGTGGTTGTTCTGCGCGGCGTCCGCGCCGTGGGCGAACACGCGGCTCAGCTTCCGCGCTATTCAAGAGGGCCAGCGCGAGTTCCTGCTCCGCCTCCGGAACGTCTACCAGTTCTTCGCGATCTACGCGGAGATCGCATCGGCGAACGGGAGCTTCGACCTCGCCCTCGGCGCCCCTCGGCCGGTGGCGGAGCGCGACGTGCTCGATCGTTGGATCGCGCACCAGCTCGCGACGACGGTCGACGAAGTCACGCGCCGCCTCGAAGCCTTCGAGCTGTTCGAAGCGAGCCGAGCGCTGCTCGCGCTCTCGGATGACCTGTCCAACTGGTACGTCCGTCGAAGCCGCGCGCGCTTCTGGGGCGAGGGGACTGAGCTTCAGGACGCGTTGTGGACGCTGTACGAGGTGCTTACCCAGCTGTCGCGGGTGATGGCGCCGTTCGTGCCGTTCTTCGCGGACGGGCTTTTCGACGCGCTCGAACGCACGCCGGGTGTGGCTTCGGACACCAGCGTCCACTTGATGCCGTGGCCGGTGCCGGACGCGTCGGCCCGCGATCCCAAGCTCGCCGCGGACATGGCGTTGGCGCGGACGGTCGCACGCCTCGGGCTGGCGGCCCGCACGGCGTCCAAGATCAAGGTCCGTCAGCCGCTTGCGGCGATCACCGTCGTGCTCGCGCGGCCCGAAGACGCGGCCCGGATCACGCCGTTTCTCGCCATGATCCAAGATGAGCTGAACGTGCGGGAGGTTCGCTTCGTGGCCGACGCGAGTTCGCTCGTGACGTTGCACGTCAAGCCCGACTTCAAGGCGCTCGGTGCGCGGCTCGGTAAGCGGATGAAGGCGGTGGCGGCGGCGGTCACGGCGGCCGATCCCGCGAGCGTCAAGCGCGCGCTCGACGCCGGCGGCTGGTCGGTCGAGGTCGACGGAGAAGCCGTGACGCTCGGCGCGGACGACGTCCGCGTGACGGTTGAGCCGAAGCCGGGCTTCGAAGCTTCGTCGGATGCTGACGCGGTCGTCGTGCTGCACACGGAGCTCGACGAGAGCCTCCGCGCCGAGGGGTTCGTTCGCGAGCTGCAAAACCGGGTTCAGACGCTCCGCAAGGAGCTGGATCTCGGCTATACGCAGCGGGTCGCGCTCCGGCTCGTCGGCGCGTCGGCGGTCGTCGACGCCGTCCGGCAGTTCGCGGACGCGATGTGCGGCGAGGTCCTCTGCACTGACCTTGATTTTGGTGAGCCGACCGGGGAGGGCTGGCACGCGCGGACGTGGGACGTCGACGGCGAGCCCGTGCGAGGGTGGCTCTCGCCCCGCTGAGGGGTGGCGACGCACGTGCCTTCGTCGTAGAAGGGCACGACGGAGGGCGCAGTGCGGACCGCGATCTACGCCGGGAGCTTCGATCCTCCCACCCTTGGCCACGCTGACATCATTCGGCGCGGCGCCGCGCTGTTCGACCGCTTGGTGGTGGCGGTCGGGAACAACCCGGCCAAGCGGTACCGGTTCGATCTGGCCGAGCGTACCGGGTTGGTCCAGGCCTCGTGCGATGGCTTCGCGCACGTTGAGGTCGTCGCGTTCGACGGGTTGCTCGTCGACACCGCGGCCGCGGTCGGCGCGCAGGTGATTCTCCGCGGTCTGCGGCCGCTCGGCGACTTCGACCTCGAGTTCCGGAACGGGCTTGCCAATCGCGATCTCACGGGGATCGAGACGGTCTTTCTGCTCGCGTCTCCCGACCAAGTCTACGTCAGCTCGTCGCTGGTCAAGGAGATCGCGAGCCACGGCGGCGACGTGTCGCGTTACGTATCTAAGGATGTTCTCGACGCGCTGCGTCGTACGTCCTGATCCTTCCGGGAGCCCGTCATGTGTGGCATCGTCGCCTACCTCGGTCCGCGCAATGCGCTGCCGATCCTCGTTGAGGGGCTTCGTCGTTTGGAGTACCGGGGGTACGACTCGGCCGGCGTCGCGCTGCGCACGGCCGATGGCCTGTGGGTTCGCAAGAAGGCAGGTCGTGTCGATGATCTCGCCCAACTGCTCCAGCAGCCGCCGACGACGAACGCCGGCATCGCGCACACCCGTTGGGCCACGCATGGAGGCGTCACCGACGCGAACGCGCACCCGCACCTGAACGGCGCGGCCGACATCGCCGTCGTGCACAACGGGATCATCGAGAACATGAGCGCGTTGAAGGCGGCGCTTGAGGCCGATGGTGCCGTGTTCGTCTCCGAGACCGACACCGAGGTGCTGCCGCACCTGCTCGCGAAGGTCTACACCGGCGATCCCGTCGACGCCGTCCGCCGCACCCTCGCGGCCGTTCGCGGGACGTACGGCGTCGCGGTGTTGTTCCGCGACCATCCTGACCTGCTGGTGGTGGCGCGTAACGGCAGCCCGCTGGTCGTCGGCCTCGGGGATGGTGAGACCTTGGTCGCGAGCGACCCGCAGCCGGTGGTGGAGCACACGCGTCGCGTCGTCTACCTCGAAGACCGGGAGATCGCGCTGGTGCGCGCGGGGGAGATCGAGGTCACCCGCCTCGATGGTTCCAACGTCGAGAGCCCGGTTCATCTGATCGACAACGATTACGACGTCGCGGTGCTCGAGGGCTATGAGCACTTCATGCTCAAGGAGATCTTCGAGCAGCCGCGGAGCATTCTACGCTGTCTCCGCGGGCGCGTGCAGACCACCGACGGCAACGCGCGGCTTGGCGGACTCGGCATGCTCCCTCGTGATCTGGCGGCGATCCGGCGGGTGGTCTGCTTGGGCTGCGGGACCAGCTTTCACGCCGGGATGGTGGGGGCGATGGCCATCGAGGCCCTCGCGCGCGTGCCGGCGCAGGCCGAGATCGCGAGCGAGTTCCGTCATCGGCATCCGCTCGTCTCGCGCGACGCGCTGTACTTGGCCGTCTCGCAGTCCGGGGAGACCCTCGACACCCTCGGTGCCGTCCAGGAGGTCCACGTCAAGGGGGGCCAGGTGATGGGCGTCGTGAACGTGGTCGGCTCCACGATCGCGCGGACGTGCAGCAAGGGGGTTTACCTGCACTCGGGCGCGGAGGTCGCTGTCGCGTCGACCAAGGCGTTCACCAGCCAGGTCACCGCGCTGCTCGTCTTTACGTTGATGCTGGCGCGCACGGGCGATCTGTCGCTGAGCGGCGGTCAGGACATGGCCGAGGCGCTGATGGCCGCTCCCGAGAAGGTGGCGCGGTACTTGCAGACGCCGGGTCCGATCGAGGCGGCGGTCGATGCGATCGTGGGCGCTCGGTATGTGTTGTTCCTCGGGCGCGGCTTCTCGTACCCGGTGGCGCTCGAAGGCGCGCTCAAGCTCAAGGAGATCGCCTACATCCCCTGCGAGGCGTACCCCGCGGGTGAGATGAAGCATGGGCCGATCGCGATGATCGAGCAGGGGACACCCGTCGTGTTCGTGCTGCCCAATGACGAGCACCGCGACAAGGCGATCGGAAACCTCAAGGAAGTCCAGGCGCGAGGCGCGCGGGTGATCGCGATCCACAGTGAGGGCGATGACGAAGTCGCCGGCCTTGCCGACATCGCGATCGCCGTGCCCGAGGTGCCGAGCTTCGTCAGCCCGCTCGTCACCGTGCTGCCGCTGCAGCTGCTCGCATACGGCGTCGCGCGGGCGCTCGGTCGCGACATCGATAAGCCTCGCAACCTCGCAAAGAGCGTCACCGTCGAGTAGTCGCCGGCCTAGACGGCGTCGGCGAGCGCGAGCAGTAGGGCTACCCCGAACCCCGTTCCGCGGTCACCGGCGACAGCAGGTGCGGCGAGGTCGACGTGCGCCCAGGGCGTGGTGCCGTCGAGGTGCGCGTGCAAGAAGGCGGCGGCGCAGCTGGACTGGGCGTTGTTGCGGTCGCTGACAGAGTTCCGCATGTCGGCGATCGGGCTCTTGAACTCGCGCATCAAGAACTCGGGGACGAACGGTAACGGGAACACGACGTCACCGCAGCGACGGCCGGCCGTGACCAAGGTGTCTTCGAGGGGGCCGTCGTTGCTGACGACGGCGGCGATGCGGCGACCTGTCGCGACCGCCTGCGCCCCCGTGAGCGTGGCAAGATCGAGGATCCGAGCCACGCGGCGATGCTTGAGCGCCCAAGCCATCGCGTCGGCGAGGACAAGGCGTCCCTCGGCGTCGGTGTTGTTGATCTCGACGGACCGGCCGGATGCGAGGACGACGACGTCGTCGGGCCGTGTGGCGCCTGGGCCGATCGCGTTCTCGGCGAGTGCGACGATCGCGGTCAAACGTCGACGGTGTCCGAGCCGGACGGCGGCCTCGAACGCGGCGAGGACCGCCGCGGCGCCGCCCATGTCGGTCTTCATCCCCGGCATCGCCGTCTTGGTCTTGAGGCTCAGACCGCCGGTGTCGAACAGGATGCCCTTGCCGACCCACACCTCGGTGGGGGCGTCGTCGGGCTCACCTTCGGGGAGGTGGTCGAGCACGACCATCGCCGGCGGCTCGACGGCGGCCTTGCCGACGGCCCAGATCCCCCCGAGGCCCTGGCGCGCCAGCTCCGGGCCGACGACGCTGTGCGCGCGGACGGTGCTGTGGCGGCGCGCGATGGCCTCGGCCTCCTCGCGCAACGCGTTGGGTCCGAGGATGGACGGTGGCCGGTCGACCCACTCGGCGGCGCGGCGGACGGCGTCAGCGACCACGGCGAGCCGGGCGAGCGTGGGAGCGTCGGGGCCGTCGAGCCACACCACCGGCACCACGGCGTCGCTGCCGTCGGCCCATGTGGGGAACGCGCGCCCCAAGGCGGCGGCGATCGCGGCGTGATGCGCCGCGGGCATCGGTGCGACCACGACGCCGAGGTGCGGTGCGCGTCGGTGTGCCGCCAGAAGTGGGGCGACGGCCCAGCTCCCGCTTGGCGCGTTGTGTCGGCTCGCGACCTCGGGCAGCATCGCCGCGACCAAGCGCTCCGGGGTGCCGTCGAGCCACGTCGTGCTCACACGGCCGTCCTCGGTCACGGGCTTGCTCCCGACCATCCGCCGCCAGACGGTCGTGGAGAGGCCGTCGGGCAGGATCTCGGCCACGATCTCGGAGGTCAGGGCCTCGCGGTGGCCGAGGACGACAAGGTGCTGGACGCCTGCAAGGTCGTGCCGGTCGAGTGAGAAACGCAGCGCGGTCGGCATGGGAACTCCTGACGTCGTCGGCTATCCTGTGCGTGAGAGGTCGGCGTGACAGACGGGTTCATCGAGACGCCGGATGGCGTGCGTCTCGCTGTCGAGCGGCATGGTGTGGGCGGTGCCCGTGGTGTGGTGGTGCTGTTCCCGGCGATGATGTGCGACGCCCGCACGCTCGACCGGCCGCGGGGCGGCGGGCTCGCGAGCCGATGGGCATCGCGGGGTTGGGAGGTTTGGACCGTCGACTTTCGGGGCCACGGCCGGTCGGCGCGGCCGACCACCCCCATCCGGTACGAACACCTCGTCGCGCGCGACGTACCGGCGGTCGCTGCCGCTGCACGTGCGGTCGCGGGGCTACGACCTCTGGTGCTCGGTGGCCACAGCCTCGGCGGCCATGTGACGCTCGCGGCGTTGGCGTGGGGGTGTGCCGATGCCGACGCCTGGATCGGCCTCGCCGCCAACATCTGGCTCCCTGAGCTCGAGCCCGACTGGCGGCTATGGGGGCGTAAGGCGGCCAACCTCGCCGCCTTCGTCGCGATCGCGCGGGCGTTCGGTCGCTTCCCGACGCGGTTGCTGAAAATGGGGACCGAGGACGAGTCACGGGCTTACGTCGAAGACCTCGCCCGGTTTCCGTTCCAGCGAAGGTGGGGGCCGCCCGACGCGCCCGATGTCGACTTTCTTGCCCTCGCCCGACAATGGCGACGTCCAAAGCTGAACTTGCTCGCCTCGGATGATGCGCTGCTCGCCTCTTTCGAGGGTGCGCTCCGCTGGACCTGCGCCGCTGGGGCGACGCCGATGCGGGTCGGTCGAGGTGCCAGCAACGTCGACGGCGCGCCGCACCACATGAGCCTCGTGACCGATCCTGCGCATCTCGGCTGGTTGCATACGGTGGATCGCTGGCTATCGTGGCACGTCGAGACACCGCGGAGCGTCTCGCAGGAGGCTGCATGCGTGTGAACTTCCTCGCTTCTGTCGGGTTCGCGCTCGCCTTGGGGGCGTCCGCGTGTGGGTACAAGGCCGAAATTGCGCAGCTTGAGACCTTCGTCTCCCAGCGTGACGCCCGCATCGGGACCCTCGAATCCCAAGTCCGCGAGCTCGAAGGCGTCCGCGGCCGCCTCGACGCGCAGGTCAAGGATCTGGAGGCGTCGTTGGCGAGCAAGGAGGCCGAGCGCGCTGGTCTCGCGGCGTCGCTCGCCAAGGTCGCCGCCGGAGTCTCGGCCGAGAAGGACAAGCTCCGTGCGGCCGAGGAGGCCACTGCGCTCAAGGACGCCGAGCTCGCGCAGATGCGCAAGGCCTTGGAGGAGCTGCTGCTGCGCAAACGCCAAGCCGAAGCGCGCGTCCAGCAGTTCCGGGATCTGGTGGAGCGGTTCCGCTCCTTGATCGACGCGGGGACGCTCCAAGTCCGGATCGACGGCGGTCGGATGGTGCTCGTGCTCGCGACCGACGTCTTGTTCGCGCCGGGCTCCGCGGACCTGTCAGCGGCCGGGAAGCTCGCCTTGGCTGATGTCGCCGCCATCCTTGGCCCGATGTCCGATCGCCGCTTCCAGGTCGCGGGGCACACCGATGGCACCCCGATCAACACGGCGCGCTACCCGAGCAACTGGTTCCTCGCCTCGGCGCGCGCGATCAACGTCGTGGAACACCTGTTGGCGTCGGGCATGTCTCGGCCCCAAGTCTCGGCGGCGTCCTACGGAGACACGCTGCCTGTCGCCGACAACGCCACCCCTGAAGGGCGTGCGCAGAACCGGCGCATCGAGATCGTCGTGGTTCCCGACCTGAGCCAACTTCCCGGCTTTGAAGAGCTGAACGGGCTCTGATCCGCGGGACGGGGTGGCGGCAGGCCATGGGAATCGAACCCACCGAGCGGCGCTCTCGCGTCGCCCCGACCGGTTTTGAAGACCGGGACCCGCACCAGCCAGGCGCGACCTGCCGAGGGTCGTCTACTCCGCTGACGCGGCGCCCGCCGCCGCGAAGGCCGTGAGCGCCTCGACGTAGGCGGCTTCGTTGGCGTCGTCTGTCAGGTCGAACGTGGTGAGGTTGCGTTTGTCGACCACGCGCAGGTCGGCGTCCAGAACGAAGGCGTCGCGCCATTCGGCTCCCCACGCGCCCCAAGCGTCGACGTCCGCCTCGTCTTGGAGCCACGGTAGGCTGCGGCCGTCGGTGAACGCGTCGTTGTACGCGTCGAGGCCGGCGGCGTTCACGCCGACGATCGGCAACGCGACGCCCGCCGCCGCGAGGTCGTCGGCGATCCGGTCGAGCTCGCCGAACTGCGCGGCGCAATAGCCGCAGTTGGCGTGGCCGAAGTACCAGACGGCGGCGCCACCTTGGAATGTGGAGGGACCGAGCACCGTGCCGAACGAGGCGGACGCTGTGTTCGCGTCGGTCAGCGCAAAGTCCGGCGCGAGATCGCCCAACGCCAACGTCGTCGGGGCGCTGCACCCCGCGAGCGTCAGCGCGAGGAGCGTCTCACGAGCGGCGAACATACTCGAAGTCCGCCGGCTGCTTGTTGATGCCGCGCAACGGCGCCGCGATCCAGTTCGCGCACTTGCCCGGCTCGACGACGGCGTGCATCAAGCTCGCGACGTAGGCCCGGTCGACGTCGGACGGGAGCCAGTCGGCTTTGCGCGCCTCCCAGGCCTCGGGCGTCAGCAACCGGCCGGAGGGATCGAAGGGGAGCCCCGCATAGACGCCTTGGCGGCGGAAGAAGCGAGGATCGGGGAGTGTGATGCGAAAATCGGTGCCTGCTTGCTCCAGTGCGCGGTTCCACCGCTCGACGACCTTGGTGCAGTCGTCGATGTAGGCCTTTCGAAGGGTCTCGTTCATCGCGCTGCGGAGCGGCACGTGCTCGATCCGCTCGACGCCGTTGTCGTACAAGGGCATCGCGACCGTTCCCTCGAGGGCGACGTGGTCGGTGTAGAGCGCCTCCTCGCGGTAGCGACCCTTGATGCCGGCTGCGAAGAACGTGGCAGCGTTCGAGCTGATCTCGGAGCCGAACAGGTCGATGGAGTAGCTGAACCAGTAGTTGACGTACTTCTGGACCGTCGGCAGGTCGACGCCGCCTTGGGCGCGGACATCCCCGTTGGGGTCGCGCTTGGCGAGCTCCACGGCGCGGAGCATGACCCGCTTGACGCCGTCCTCGCCGACGCTCAGGTGGTGCGCCTCCTCGGTGAGCATGAAGCGGCAGGTGCGGGCGAGCGGGTCGAAGCCCGACTCGGCGAGCGAGGCGAGCTGGTACTTGCCATCGCGGTCGGTGAACGTCGTAAAGCAGAAGAACGTGAGCCAGTCGGGGCACTTCTGGTTGAACGCGTCGAGGATGCGGGGGTTGTCGTCGTCGCCAGAGCGGCGCTCGAGCAGGCCTTCGGCCTCTTCACGCCCGTCGCGACCGAAGTAGCCGTGCAGGAGGTAGACCATCGCCCAAAGGTGTCGTCCTTCCTCGACGTTGACCTGAAACAGGTTGCGCAGGTCGTACAGGGACGGCGCCGTCGCACCGAGCAGGCGCTGCTGTTCGACGCTGGCCGGTTCGGTGTCGGCCTGGGTGACGATGATCCGCTGCAGCATGTTGCGGTACTCGCCCGGCACCGTCTGCCAAGCGGCCTCGCCCATGTGGTCGCCGAAGGGGATCGTGCGGTCGGTCTGTGCATCTTCGAGGAAGATGCCCCACCGGTAATCGGGCATCTTCACGTAGCCGAACTGCGCCCAGCCTCCCGGCTCGGTGGAGACGGCGGTGCGCAGGTAGACATCGTCGGCTTGGAAGCCCTCGGGGCCCATCGACTGCCACCAGTCGAGGAACGCCGGCTGCCAGTGCTCGAGGGCGCGCTGCAGGCGGCGGTCGTCGGAGAGGTGGACGTTGTTGGGAATGCGCTCGTTGTAGTCGATGCTCATGTGCGTCCCCAGTCGTAGCGTGGTTGCTCGGGCTGCCCGTACAGCGTGAGCGCGCCGTGCTCGCCCACCGCGTTCGGACGTTGGAAGATCCAGTTCTGCCATGCACTCAGTCGGCCATAGATGCGCGTCTCGCAGGTCTCGGGCCCGACGTAGCGAAGGTTTTGCTCCATGCCGGTCAGCGCGTCCGGCGACAGGCTGATCCGCTCTTCGATGGCGATGCGCAGCTCGTCGTCCCAGTCGATGTCGTCGGGCGCGAGCGTGCACAGGCCGAGGTCCGAGACCTCGTCGACGCCAAGGGCCTGTCCGGTCTGCGCGAGGATCTCGGCAGGCCGGCCGGGCAACGCCGTGAACCGGTTGGCCAGACGCGACAGGCCGTGGGCCATTGGGAAACGGCCATCGGAAGCGGCGCCGACGACGATGGCGTTTTGGGCGTCATCGTCGGCGCGGAAGTAGATCCGATCGGCGGTGAGCATCGCTTCGACCAAGACCCCGGCGAACGCGTTGCCCGGCTCGACGACGGCGAACATCGACTTGGCCATGTTGTCGAGCCGCCGGAGGGTTCGTCCCTGATAGAAGCGGATCTCGTCGGCGAGCCAGTCCCCGGCGAGCGCGGCGAGCGCTGCGTCGTGGGCCAGCACCGCCTCGCGGTCGCCTTCGGCGCGCAAGGTGATCAAGCCTACCTGAGGGAAGTTGAACCGCAGGTGAACGAGCGCGTCGTCGAGCTCACGGAAGGCCGCGAGTGCCCACGTGGACGCCCCGGCGGCCCTTAGGGCGTCGGTGGTGGTCGGCGGAGCTGAGCTCGGCGCTCGCACGACGATCTCGGCCGTGCGGCCGTTCGCGGCCACCGACATGGTGACGAAGCCGTAGGTGCGTCCGCCGTCGGCTTCGACCGTGACCGTGAGCGGGGGGAGCACGATGCCCGCTGTAGCGCGCGCGGGAGAGGCCTGCGCGAGTTGGGCGGCGAGCGCGCCGACGTTGGCGTCCCACGTCGAACGCGGGAAGCTGTGATCGATCAACCCCATCTTCAGCGCGTCTCGCGCGCGGAAACCCTCGGCGCGGGTGCAGAAGACATCGGCCAAGTCACGGCGGACCTTGCGCTTGTCGACGAGGCGCGTCAGCCCGCCGGTGCCGGGCAGCACGCCCAGCAGCGGGACCTCGGGGAGGCTGACGGCGCTGTTGCGGTCATCGATCAGCGCGATGGTGTCGCACGCCAACGCGAGCTCGTAGCCCCCTCCGGCCGCGACGCCGTTGCAGGCGGCGATGGAGCGCAAGCCGCTCTCGCGGGACGCTTCCTCCAGCCCACAGCGGGTCTCGTTGGTGTACTTGCAGAAGTTCACCTTGAAGTGGTGTGTGCTCGTCCCCAGCATGTAGATGTTGGCGCCCGAACAGAACACCTTGCCGCTACGCGCCGTGAAGATCACGGTGCGGACCTCGGGGTGTTCGAAGCGCAGTCGCTCGACCGCGTCGTGCAGCTCAATGTCGACGCCGAGGTCATAGCTGTTCTGCTTGAGCGGGTAGTCCGACCGGAGGCCGTTCTCTTCGGCGATGTCGAGGACGAGTCGGGCGACGGGGCTGCCGTCGACCTCGAACGTCCAGTGTTTGTACCGCGTCGGGTGAGTTTCGAACGACGCGACGGGGGTGACGATGGCAGTGGCGGCCATGGGCGCTCCAAGGTCATCGCGTATAGCCCGCTGAACGAAGTCTGACCCGGGGCGGCGCGAGCGGCCGGCGATGGTGACGCGTCGCTACGTCCTTCGACGCGCTGTGACCACGCTACTCGGTGGTGCTTCGCCACGTGAACAGCGCGATCCCCGCGGCACCCCACAGGACGCTCATCGCGGCCGCACCGGCTCCTGGGGTCCCTTCGGAGAGCACCGAGGCGATCGGGACCCACTGCTCCGGACCGTTGGCGGCGAACCCCCAGCCGAGCAGCGTCGTGACCAGCACGAGCCCGACTGACAGCGGGGCCACGAACCCCTGCGCCATCCCTGCGCGGCCGACGACGGCGATGCCGAGTGCGGCCGATCCCGCCGATGCGGCGACGCCGTGCAGGCCAACCGCCACCGGATCGGGCATCCCGACGAGGCTGTGAAACAGCGCGACACCGAAGACGTAGAACGCCCCCAGCACGAAGGTCGATGCGAGCCAGCGCGCGGTGCCGTGGACCCAGCGGGGGACGGCTGTCGCGACCTCCGCGGCGAGTGTACCTTCGTCGCGATCCCGCGCGACGGACCCGGCGCCGAACACGACGCCGTACATCGCGAACAGCGCGCCGATGAAGCGCAACAACATCTCGTTGCTGCGGTACGAGCGTTGCCGCGTGGCCTGTCCGAGGCTGACGTCCATCCACCAGCCGGCGCCAAGGTGCTGACGGAGCAAGGCCTCGACGCCGAGCGCGGCGGTCGAGCTGCGTTTGCGCCAGATCGTCTCGCCGTCGGTCGCAGCCGTCACCAGCTCGGCGTCGACCGCTGCTGCCGGATCGTCGACGACGGTGACCGACCAGCCCTTCTCGGCGGCCTCGGCAAGAAGCGCCGGCGTGTCCAGGCCTTCGGTGACGCCGATCGCCTGAGGGGGACGCAGCACCGTGACGCCGACCACGGTGAGCAGGATGGCACCCGCGCACAGCAGGGCAGGGAACGCGAGGCTGCGCAGCACGACCCCCTCTCGCAGCAGGCGGCGCACCAAGGTCACCGTCAACGCCAGCAGCGCGCGGAGCGTCCGCGTCACGACGGCGTCCCGATCGCGCTGGCGTTCTCCACCGCCTCCCCCGTCAACTGCAAGAAGGCGTCGTCGAGGTTGTCCGCGCCCGCCGCTCGCAACACGTCGGCGAGCGAACCTTCGGCGCGGAGCTTGCCGTGCGCGACGACGCCCATCCGTTGGACGACGCGCTCGACCTCCACCATGATGTGCGAGGAGACGACGACGGTCTTTCCGGCGGCGGCCTGTTCTCGGACGAGGTCGAGCACCTCGCGGCGCCCTTTGACGTCGAGCCCGTCGGTCGGCTCGTCGAGGAGCAGGACCTGCGGGTCGTGGACCATCGCGCGCGCGAGCACGACGCGCCGCTTCATGCCCGTCGAGAGCTCGCCGCACGGCGTGTCGGCGTACGAGGACGCGCCGAGACGGTCGAGCAGCGCGTCGGCGCGCACGTGTGGCTTGTCGACCCCTTGGATGCGCGCGAACAGCCGAACGACCTCGCGCGGTGTCAGTTGGTGCGGCACGCCGGACTCGGCGGGCACCCAACCCAGCCGACTGCGGGCCCCAAGCGGATCGCGGCGGACGTCGAAGCCTGCGACCTCGACGCGGCCTTCGTCGGGCTGCACCAGCGTCGCGAGCGTGCGCAGCGTCGTGCTCTTGCCGGCGCCGTTCGGACCGAGCAAACCGTAGATCTCACCGGGTTGCACCCGGAAGGACAGGTGGTCGACCGCGACGATCTCGCCGCGGAACGGCGCTCGAAATCGTTTGACCAGCCCGTCGACCTCGATCATGGCGTGCGCTCCTCGGCGCGATGGTACACGACGGAGGGGGAGGAAGGATCGCGATGACGCAAGCCCATCCCGAAGGCACGGTGGTCTATGAGGTGACCTGTCACCTCGACGCCGACATCGTGGACGCCTGGCTCGCCTGGATCCCTGGCCATGTCGCCGAGATCTTGGCGGTGCCCGGGATGCTCTCGGCGACGGCGTGGGAGGTCGTCGATCCCGTCCCAGCCCGGCGGCGTTCGTTCTGCCTGCAGTACACGGCGCGGGACTGGACGGCGCTGGAGACGTACCTGACCGATCACGCCCCGCGGCTTCGCGCCGACGGTGTGGCGCGGTTCGGTGACCGGTTCGCGGCAGACCGTCGCGTCGGTCGCTGGGTCGCTCGTTGGGGCGGCGAATGACGCCGTGGCAGGACGCGCCACGGCGCTGGGAGGACGACGCCAAGGTTCTGCGCGTGGAGCCTTCGGGCGACGGCTTCCTCGTGTGGACGACGCCGACCGTGCTGTACCCCGAGGGGGGCGGTCAACCGGCCGACCACGGCTGGATGGACGACGTCGCCGTGCTCGATGTGCAGCGTGTCGGGGGCGAGATCGTCCATCGATGTGCCGGCGCGCCGCGGCTCGGACCCGTCCGGGTGAGGGTCGACGCCGCTCGCAGGTGGGATCACATGCAGCAGCACACGGGGCAGCACCTGCTCACGGCTGTGCTGCGGGCGCGCTTTGGCTGGGAGACGACGTCCTTTCACCTCGGTCCCGAGACGGTGGCGATCGAGCTGGGGACGCGCGACGTCGACGCCGCGCGCCTGCGCGAGGGGGAGGAGGCCGTCGCCGCCGTGATCCGCGAGGGTCGCGCAGTGCGCAACCGCCGGGTCTCGGACGTCGATCCGGCGGCGATTCGGTCTCGCCTGCTCCCTGAGGGCTTTGATGGTGAGCTGCGGCTGGTCGAGATCGAGGGCGTCGACCTCAACACATGCGGCGGCACGCACGTGGCGCACACCGCGGAGCTTGGCGCGCTCGCGATCTTGGGCCATCACCCCGTCGGGGCTCGCGGTACACGGGTCGTGTTCGCGGTCGGAGATCGCTTACGCGGTATCGTCGCCTCCCATGTCGCCGTCGCGGACGGCTTGGCCGCTCGCTTCTCGGCGCGCGGTCCTGCCTTGCTCGAGATCGTCGACCGACAGGCCGAGGAGCGTCGTACGCTCGGTCGGCGTCTCGAAGCGTTGGAGGACGCGGCGGTCGATGCGCTGGTCGCTGCATGGTCGGCGGCCGACGGCGGCGTGGCGCGGGCGGTCGATCTGTCCCCGCGACAGATGACCCGCGCTGCTGCGAGGATGCAAGCCGCGTCGTCGGCAGACCTCTCGGTGCTATGGGTCGAAGACGCGGGTTTGGCGTCGGGACATGTCGTCCTCGTCGGCGAACCCGAAGCCGTACGGGCGTTGGGCCAACGTCTCGCGGCGGCAGGCCAGGGTCGCGGTGGCGGGCCTCCCGGGCGGTTCCAAGCCAGGGTCGCGTCGCTTGCCGCGGCGCAGGGTGCGTGGGGGGGTTCCGTTGAACCTTGAGATTGAGCGTAGGTTTTTGGTGATCGGGACGCCTTGGCGCGGCGCCGTCGGTGTGGCGATGGAGCAAGCCTACGTCGCGTGCGAGGAGGGGCGTACCGTCCGCCTGCGGCGCGCAGGTGGTCGTGCGACGTTGACCATCAAGGGCCCAACGGTCGGCGCGTCGCGTCCAGAGTTCGAGATCGAGGTCGAAGAGGGTTGGGCTGCGGCGTGCGTGGCCGCGCTCGCGCCGCCGGGACGGATCCAGAAGACGCGGTACCGCTTGCCGGTCGGGCGGCACGTCTGGGAGGTCGACGTCTTTGAGGGCGACAACGCCGGACTGGTGCTCGCCGAGGTCGAACTCTCCGTGGAAGACGAGGACTTCCTCCGTCCCGACTGGCTGGGCGCGGAGGTCACGCACGATGGTCGGTACAGCAATGCGGCGCTGTCGCGCCACCCTTGGGTGGCCTGGGGGGCGCCTTGAGCGGGGTGTGGGCGCTCCCGGCTGGACGTGACCTCGTCGGCCTCTGCGCAGCCCTCGATGTGGTGCTCGAGACAGCGTCGACGCCATGGTCGCTCTGGGATGTGCAAGAGCCGCGCCTGATCCCCGCCGGGATCGCCCTGTGGACGTTGGAAGGTCCGCGGGGCGCTTGCGCGAGGGTCACGGACGACGCGTCCCCTGCGGTGGTGCGACTTGGCCTCGCCAAGCCCCCGGGCGAGGGGGCCTGGTGCCGCTCCGGCTCGTCGCGTGCCCGAATCGACGCGCTTGCTGAGGGGCAACCGCTTCGGCGTCTGCTGACCCTTCCGATGGTGCACGGGGCGCGGGCCGACGGCCGCATCGTCGTGCAGGTGTGGCGCTCCCCGGTCGTGGGACTGCACGACATCGTGCACGCGGAGCTGCGCGTCGTGCGCCCGGGTGCGGACGCGGTTGCGTGGCGGCGGGTGCTGCGTCGATTCGGGGCGACGCGGGGCCGTCCTCCCATTGCAGCCCTCGTGGACGCGGTTGGCGCGTGGCGGTTCGGGGCGGGGCCCACGGCCCTGGACGCCTGGGCGCCGATGGCGCGTGTCGCGCGGGCGGCACTCGCGCCGGTGCTCCGCGACCTCGCACGGCGCGCTGCAAACGCCGACGTCGACGCGTTGCACATCTGGCAAGAGCTCGCGGGTGAGACGCGTGCGATCCGTTGGGTCCTTCGTATGTTGAACGAAGACCCCGACGTGGATGCGCCGCTGTTGCGTCGGGTCCGCCGGCTTCAGGATGTGGCTGACACGCAGTCGGAACCCGATCCCGATCGCGCCCACCGCGCGGTGGCCAGCTGGCACCGAAAGGACGAGACGGGCAGGTTGAAGGCGGCGTCGTCGGCGTGGCTCGATGCCGAGACGCCGGAGGGCACCCCGGCTTGGATCGAGGTCCGGCGTTGGGTCCATGCGCTCGCGCTCGAGATGGCTGCAGGGCCGTCCGACGGGCTGGCGTCCCATCGCCCACGGCGCAAGGCGGCGCGTCGCATGGTGTGGCTTACTCGCTGGTTTGGCAGTCTGCTTCCCCCGGGTGCGGACGACGCGCTGGCGCGGGCGGCGACGGCCGTCCTCGCAGACTGCGAGGCCGTGGCCAGCCACCGTGGGCACGACCGCGAGGAGGCCCTTGCGTTGCGTGGGCTCGCAGACGCCCTCAGCCTCGCGATGGGGGACCCGTCCGCGGCTTGGGCTGGGGGGCGTTCCACTGCAAGCCGATGCTGAAGCCGACGCCGTCCTTGCGTTGCTCGGCGAGCTCGGTGCCCGTCCGCTGACGGCTCGGCCAATCGAGCAGGGTGGTGGTGCGCAGCCGAAGCTGGAGGTCCTCGGGGAGCGGGATCAGGCCGACGAGATCGAGGCGATGGACGGGGAGCTCGTAGGTGTCGGGGATGCCGGACTGGCCGACGTCGAGGATGCGAGGGCCGAACACGTTGTACAGCAGGCTGACGCTGATCAGCGACTCGGGGTTGTCGTAGCCGATGCTGGCGTTCACGACCCAAGGCGACTGCCCCTGGAGCGGACGCTCGCTGCTGGTGTCGTTGCCGGCGCGGTCGCCAAGATCGATGCGCGATCGGATGAACGCCGCGTTGCCCGAGACGTACAGATCGCGGATCGCGTCGTGCAGCCCTTCGCCGGTCACCCGGAAGTCGACCTCGACGCCGAGGTTGGTGGCGCGTTCTGCGTTGGCGAAGGTGGACGCGAGCCCCGAGACGGCGCTGACGGCTGTGACCTGCTCGATCGGGTTGCGGAAGCCCTTGTAGAAGCCGGCGACGCTGAGGTTCTCGCCCGGCCGCGGGTACCACTCCCAGCGCACGTCGATGTGGTCGATCAAGCCGCGTTGAAGCTCGG
>JBEIFN010000001.1:0-57253 GCA_040382435.1 Alphaproteobacteria bacterium | reverse complement strand
CTCGCCACCCTCGGGCCGACGGCCGCGACCGCGACGGCGACGACGCCGACGCCGGCGAG
This sequence comes from Alphaproteobacteria bacterium, assembly GCA_040382435.1. Lineage (GTDB taxonomy): Bacteria > Myxococcota_A > UBA796 > UBA796 > JBEIFN01. Next base: position 57,194 of record JBEIFN010000001.1, on the reverse strand, counting down.
AGGGGTCGCCACCCGATTCCGACCCGTCCGACTCCGCGTAGTCCTCATCCTCTTCCGACATCCGCTCTCCTCGGCGCGCAGGCCGTCACCGCTCACGTCGCGGCGATGTTCTCGATGTGGTACCGATAGCCCTGCTCCGTCAGGAAGAGCTGGCGTTTGACGGCGAACTGCTGCTCTTTGCTGTCGGCGGTGACCAGCGTGTAGAACAGCGCGTCGCGCTCCTTGGGGCGCAGGATGCGGCCCAAGCGCTGGGCCTCCTCCTGGCGGCTTCCAAAGCTCCCCGAGACCTGGATCGCGACGTTGGCGTCGGGCAGGTCGATCGCAAAGTTCGCCACCTTGCTCACGACGAGCCGGCGGATCTCCTTACGGCGGAACTTGCCGAACAACACATCGCGCTCGCGTTGCGGGGTCTCGCCCGTGATCAACGGCGCCGAGAGCTGCTTGGCGAGCGCGTGGAGCTGGTCGAGGTAGGTCCCGATGACGAGCACCAGGTCGTCGGCGTGCCGCTGCGCGAGCGAGCCGACCACTTCGAGCTTGCGCGGGTTCTCCGAGGCGATCCGGAACTTCTCGTTCTCGTCGGCGCGCTCGTAGCGGGCACGATCGCCGCGCGAGAGCGGGACCCGAATCTCGGAGCACTTGGCCTCGGCGACGAACCCCTGGCGTTCGAGGAGCTGCCACGGCAGGTCGTAGCGCTTGGGGCCGACCAGCGAGAACACATCGCCCTCGCGTCCGTCTTCACGGACCAGCGTAGCGGTCAGGCCGAGCCGACGGCAGCCCTGAAGCTCCGCGGTGGCGCCGAACACCGGCGCAGGCAGCAGGTGCACCTCGTCGTAGACGAGCAAGCCCCACTTGGGGTCGCGGAACAGGTGCAAGTGTTCGTAGTCCGACGTCTTACTCCGCCGCCACGTCAGCACCTGGTAGGTCGCGACGGTCACGGGCTTGATCTGCTTGCTCTCGCCGCTGTACTCGCCGACCTCGGCCTCGGTGAGCGTCGTCTTGTCGAGGATCTCGCGGATCCACTGGGTGACCGCCGACTGGTTGTTGCACAGGATCAGCGTGTGCGTGCCCGCTTGCGCCATCGCGGCGAGCGCGACGACCGTCTTGCCGGCACCGCACGGCAGCACGACGACACCGTGACCGCCGGCCGGCGCGCCGTCCATCCACCACCGTGCGACCGCTTCGCGCTGGTAGGGTCGGGTGGCGAAGGGTTTGCCCGACAGCGTGGTCTCTCGCAGCCCCACCGCGAGCGGCGAACCATCGAGGAACCCCGCGTTGTCTTGAATCGGCCACGACTCCCCGAGCATCCGCTGCTTGAACACGCCCCGCATCCCGACGTGGAGCTTGACGTGCCGCTTGCCGTCCTCTTGAAGCAGCGCCTTGCCCGTCGCCGTCCCGAGCACCGACTTTTCGATGAACCGAGAGGCGAAGTTGAGGCGCAACCACTCGCGCGGCGCGTCGGGATGGCGGACGAGCTCGACCAAGCCGTAACGGCCCACCGTCTCTTCGATGCGACGCGCGACGTCGTCGGGGATCTCGAACTTGGAGCACTTGCGGAGGCCGTCGACGATCTCGGGCAGCGTCATCCCCGAAGAAGCCGCGTTCCACAGGGACAAATCGGTGATGCGGTAGGTGTGGAACAGCTCGGGGCTGCTCTCGAGCTCTGCGAAGCGCGCGAGGAAGTCACGGACCGTGTCGAAGTCGCGGTGGCGGGTCTCGAGGAAGACCTTGCCGTCGCCCTGCACGATGACGGGGTTCGACGGATTCATCGACAGGACGCTCGCATTCGGACTCCTTGCGCGAGGGATCGGCGGGGCCGGGCGCCGAGACATGCGGCGCACTGGGGCTGCTCGGACGCCGGATCGTCCGGCGGGGCCGTCGCCGGGCGGGCAGCGAGCCGGCCGTCGACGCTAGGCGAAACCGGCACTTCGCCGGCAGGGAGGGAGACAGGGGGGGCGCGTGACCTTGGTCGGACGAGCCGACCGACGTGCGCCAACACCCGGTTCATCTTCTTCATCACCGATACATCGCGCAGTGTCAAGCCGGCGCGGTCAGACGGGATCGAGGTCGTCCATGTCCAGACGGCTCACCCCGACCGGCGGACCCGACGCGGCGGCCCTCGGTTGCGCGAGCCAGCCGTCCAGCACCGTCCGAATGTGGTCGGCCAACGCCGGCGAGATGCCGGGCACCGACGCGAGGGTGGCGACGTCTGCGTCGATCACCGCCTCCACGGAGCCGAGCGCGGCGACCAGGCGACGTCGACGGACCGGCCCCAACCCCTCGATGCCGGCGAGCGTACTCTGAAACGCCTGTTGACTGCGCTTTTTACGCTGAAATCCCACGGCGCTGCGGTGCGTCTCGTCGCGTAGACGCTGCAACAAGCGGAGCCCCGGATCGTGCGCAGGCAGCGCGATCACTTCGCCGTCCTCGCGCACGATCCGGTCGGTGGCCCCCCGATCGCCCTTGGCGTGCGCCGTCCGAGGCTTGACGATGCCGCACAGGGGGACCGAAAGCCCGAGCGCGTCGCGCACCTCGACAGCGACCCGCACCTGGCCCAGCCCACCATCGACCATCAACAAGTCGGGAAGGCCGCCCTCCGCAGCGCCACGACGCAGCCGCCGCGTCAGCACCTCACGCATCCCGTCGTAGTCGTCACCGCCGCGCGCGCGCTGGATGCGGTACGTCCGCTTCTGGGACGGCGCGATGCGTCCATCGAGCAGAACAGCCATCGCCGCGACCGGCGAGGTTCCCGCAAGGTGAGAGTTGTCGAAGCACTCGATCCGGCCAGGAGGACCTTGCAACCCGAGGACTTCGGCGATGCGCTCGAGCGCGATACGCGTTTTGCTCTGCGCGTCGAGGCTCGCGGTCAACGCGGCCTCCGCGTTGCGCCGCGCCATCGCCATCAGCTCGGCCTTCGCGCCGCGCTCGGGCACCCGCACGACGACGCGCCGCCCCTTACGCTCCGAGAGCGCCTCGCCCAGCGCGTCGGCGTCCGGCAGCACGAGCGGGACCAGCACCTCTGCGGAGGCCGGCTCGGGGTTGGCGTTGATCTCGCTCGACAGGACCTCGGCGTCGTCCTCCATCACCCCTCGACGGACGCGACGGATCGGCTCGCCCACGCGGCCCTCGCGCACAGGAAGCCGGACCACGGCGACGTCGTAGCCCGATCGCGCGACGGCCCAAACGTCGCGATCACCGCCACGCGTGTCGACGACCTGCTGGGCGGCCACCGTCGCGCGGACCGCCGCGGCGCGGTCCCGCCACACCGCCGCCTCCTCGAAGCGCTCTTCGGACGCTGCGGCGAGCATCCGGGCGTCGAGATCGGCAAGCACCGGCCCGACCTTGCCCGAGAGAAAGGCCGCGGCGCCGTCGACGAGCGCGGCGTAGACCGGACCGGGGACTGGCTCGACGCACGGCGCGACGCAGCGACCCATCCCCGCCAGCACGCACGCCCGACGTCGCGAGCGGAGCACCGCGTCCGAGCACGTGCGCAGCGGGAACAAACGCTGCATCACCGAGAGCGCCTCGCGCGCCTGACTCGCCGAGGGGTAGGGCCCAAAGACCTGCCACCCCGGGTGTGCACGCCGCGTCACGCGCACGCGCGGCCATCGCTCGTGGCGATCGATCGCGAGGTGCAAGTACGTCGCGTCGTCCCTGAGTTTGACATTGAACCTCGGCTGGTGCTTCTTGATCAGGTCGTTTTCGAGAAGCAACGCCTCTTTGGACGTTGCCGTGACGACGGCCTCGACGTCGCCCGCCGCGGCGAGGAGCCACGGCACCATGGCCCGACCATCATGACCCCCGAGGTACTGCCTGACCCGCGCGCGGAGGTTGGTGGCCTTGCCCACGTACAGCACCCCCCCGCGTCGATCGCGAAACATGTACACACCGGGCTCGGTCGGCAGGCGAGCGGCGCGCGCCTCGAGAAGGTCTACAGGCATGCTTGCGACTATCCCGGCGCCCCACGCCTGCCGCACGCGACAACGTCTCGGTTTGATCGCACCCACCCACACGGTTAGCGCGCCGGACCCTGTTTTCGTGCCGAGGAGACGCCATGTCCGGCGCTGCCGCTTCGTTGACCACGCTGCTGTCGACCGCCATCCGCGAGGGCCGTGCTGCCGTCGCCGTCTCCGGGTCGCTGTTGCGCGACGCCGAGGTCGCGCTCGCCCTCCGCGACCGCGCAGCCCTCGCGCCGATCTCGCTCGCAGGCAAGGCCTCACCGCCGCTCGTCGAGCCCACGCCCGCGACCCTGGCCCGCTGTGGCGTCAAGGGCGGCGTGCTCATCCTCGTCGAGCCCGACGCCGCCGACGGGGTCGGCCTGCAAAAGCTCGCGGAAGCCGCCGTCCAACTCACGGTCAAGCCCGCGGTCGTCGTCGTCGGGCGCAACCCCGACAAGTTCACGTTGATGCGCCTGTTCGGACGCGTCGAGCACCTCGCGGAGCGCGGCAAGGGCTGGCTCGTCGGCGCCCCGGTCCCCGCCGCGACCGCGGCCGCCCCCACCGAGCGCGCGCCCGCCGAGGCGGCGAGCAAGAAGCCCGCCGACGGGCCGCGCTTCGTGTTCGCCGGACGCGACGAGCTCGTCGCTCAGGTCGCCGGTGCGCTCCGCGACCAAGGCGGCCCCGTCGTCCTCGCCGGCCCGTCAGGCATCGGCCGCACCGCGCTCGCTGACCACGCCATCGCCGCGAGCGGGCTGACGACGCTGCCGTCGCTGACGCTGGGGCGCGGGGTTGGCTTCGACACCTTGATCGGACGCCTCGCGGCGATCCTCGACGACGCTGGCGATGCCTCGTTGCGCGAGCACCTCGCCGGGCCGCATACGCCCGTCTCGGCGGTTCAGGCCGCCATCACCGCGCTCTCGGCCGCCGAGGGACTCAGCGGCGCCGTCCTCGTGGTCCGCGGACTCCAAGTCGCCACCGGCAAAGAGGCCGACTTCTTCCGCAAAAGCCGCCTAGAGCTTTTGTGCGAGGCGCTCCTCACCGCCGCCTACCCGCTGCGCCTCGTGTTCGTCTCTGCGGTGCAGCCGCGCTTCTTCCGCGAGGGTCGTGACGCGGCGCTGCGGCGGTTCGACGTCGGCGGGCTCAGCCCCGACGCGAGCCTCGAGGTGTTCGAAGCGCTCGGGGTCGATGCGGACGCCGACAAGCTGCGCGCGCTGGCGAGCCGCCTGCACGGCCACCCCGTCGCCCTCCGGCTCGCTGCCGCCGCGGTGCGCCACGACCCAAGCCTGCTCGACGCCGAGAAGTTCTTCCGCATGTCGGCCGCCAACGACACCGACGCCGTCCGTCGCCAAGCCGAAAAGCGCCTCGAGAAGCTCCCCGCGAACCTGCGCGTCCTGCTCGCTCGCGTCGCGCACCTCCGGGACGCGGCCGAAGCCGGCCTGCTCGCCGAGCTCGAAGTGGCCAAGAAGGACCGCGCGACGCTGATCGCCGAGGGCCTCCTCAGCATGGGCGGCACCGAGGCGACCAAGCACTACGGCGTACATCCGCTGATCCGCGCCGGCCTCGACCCTCGCGAAGCCTCGGACTTTGATACCGCTGCCGAGATCGCGCGACGCCTGCGTGCCCGCCACACGGCCGCGCGTGGTGCGGCCGCTGTGGCGCTGGGCCAAGAGGTCAACCGTCTGCTGGTCGAGGCCCGGAACCTGCGCGACCTGCTCGCGCTCGCTGTCCCCGACCACGACGCCGTCGTCGAGTCGTGCATCGGGCTGCTCCGCAGCAAGACGCCGCGCTTCGACATCGCGGCCGCGCGGTTGGCCGAGGTCCTCAAGCGCGACGCGGCGAACGCCGACGCGCACCTGCTCAAGGCCGAGCTGCTGCGCCGCACCAACGCCGCCGACAAGGAGCAACTCGCAGCCTTGGACGAAGCGATCGAGGCCGCCCCAGTGCCCGAGCTCTTCCACGAGGCGGTCGGGTTCCACCTTCAGCGCAACGGCCGAAACAAGGCGATCCGCATCCTCGAAGCTGCGGTCTCGCTGCTCCCCGAGCACACCCGGCTGCGCACGCGGCTCGCGAGCCTCCTGCTCCGCGCCGGACGTCGTCCCGAGGCGATCGAGCAGCTCGAGGCTGCACGCGCCGCCGACCCGTTGCTGCCCGATGCCTACGGGCTGCTCGGGATGGCTCGCCGCGAGGAGGGCGCCGAGAAGATCGACGAGGCCGAGTCGCTGCTGCGTGAGGCCGTCCGCCTCGCCCCCGCCGACATCGTCCAGACCAGCCGCCTCGTCTGGCTGCTGCTCGACATCGCCCGCGGCGTCCCCGAGCGCGCCGAGGCTGCCCGCGCCGAGCTTCGGGGCCTGTGCGAGGGTCTGATCGCCGCGGATGCGAACAGCTCCGAGGCCCACCTCCTCTACGCCATCGCGCTCCGCGAGGAGGGGGGCGACCTCGACCGCGCCGGCCAGCTGCTCGCCAAGGCCCGCAAGCTCGCGGCCGACGAGCGTGGCGGCAAGGGCGCCGGCGCGGCACGGCTCGACATCGAGGAGGCCTTGCTCGATCTGCACCGCGGCAAGCTCGACGAGGCCGAGACGCGGTTGCGCCGGATCGAGAAGAAGGAACCCCACAACCCGCGCGTCTTCACCGCGCTCGCCAAGGTGCTGGAGGCGCGCGGTCAATACGTCGCCGCGTTCCACGAGACGCGACGCGCGGCCGAGCGTACAGCGCCGAGCAGCCTCGACCGCCACGCCCTGGACCTCGATCTGGTTCGCCTACAAGCGCTCGTCGAAGCGGGTGCTGGCGCCTGGACGGCGTCCGACCTCCAGCTGGCCCCGCAAGCCGAGGCACCGACCGAGGGCGCGTCCGACGACGCACCGGCCGACGCGCCCAAGCCGGCCCGCGTCCGCAAGGCGCGCACCCGCAAGACCGCGGACGCCGAACCGATCGGGGCGCAACCCGAAGCGAACGTGGCGGCCGACGAGGCACAAGCCGCCCCCGAGACGCCGTCGAGCGACGAGCCTTCGACGCCCGAGGGCTGATCTCTTCACGAGCGCCCCCCGGGGCATGCGACGAGGGGTCGGGCAGCGCGACGCGCCCGACCCTCACCGGCCGACCTCAGTTGCGAAAGACCGCCAGCGTGCTGATCGTGTAGATGCCCGCGATCCCCTGCGGCACGAGGTAGCCCTCGCCGTCCACGACGAGGTCGCCGAGCCGCGTCCAGTCGGAGGAGCCGTAGTTCGCCTGCCACAGCGACAGCTGACCGTCGACCGCGCCCCAAGCGTTCATGAACCGGATCGGCATCGGGTTGACGTTGGTGTGGTTGAACGGGTTCATGTACCACAGCGCCACCAACTCGCTGGTCGGACCGTTCTCGATCGGGAGCGCCACCGAGGTCGCCAGCGTCGCGCTGATGTCGATCGACGGCTCGGTGAACGCGTCCGCCGGCGTCAATTCACCAGCTCCAACGGTGATCAGCAGGTTGCCCAGCTCGAGCTCCTCCCGCTGGGCGGGCAAGATCGCCTGCGCCGAGACGGTGGGCTGCTCCACCGACAACTCGCGCGGCGTGTCGCCGAGCACGATCGGCGCGAACACGGTGGCACGATCGGCCATCGGGCGCGCGTCGATCACTTCGAGCGAGCCCGTCCCGGGGCCGAGGCCGAAGAAGGCGAAGGTGTCGCCGTCGCGCGTGGGGCGAAAGCAGGTCCCGGTGCGGCAGTACTGAACGTTGACGCCCTCGGTGAGGATGACCTGGGCCACGTCGCGCACCGTCACGCGAAGCGACGGCAGCTCCACCGGGTCGGTCTCCTCGGGCGTGCCGCCGGTGTCCTCGGGCAACGCGGAGTCGATATTGGCGCTGTCGCCGGTGTCTGCGGTGTCGTTGTTCTCGTCAGGCAGCATCCCGCAGCCCGCCATCGAAGCCATCCCCACCACCCAAGTGACCATCGTCCAGCGCATGCACGCCTCCTCGTCAGCGCCGGATATAGCACGACCCGGAGGCGCCTTGCTGGTTCGTCTGGGTCGTGACACGACGTTCCCCGATCCGCGCGGCGCACCCGGTCACCGCCCGCTGGCGATCGGCGGTGACCTGTCGGTCTCACGGCTGCTCGCGGCCTACCGGCGCGGCATCTTCCCGTGGTTCTCCGCCGGTGAACCCATCCTGTGGTGGTCGCTCGATCCCCGCTGCGTCCTCGACGTCCACCAGCTGCGCATCCCGAGAAGCCTCAGCAAGCGGATGCGGCGTGGCGACTACGAGATCCGCTTCGACACCGCCTTCGAAGCGGTGGTGACCCGTTGCGCCGCGGTGGCCCGGCCCGGCCAGTCCGACACGTGGATCACGCCAGCCGTCATTGAGGCCTACGTCGCGCTGCACGCGGCGGGTGCTGCGCACAGCGTCGAGGCGTGGCGCGACGGCGTGCTCGTCGGAGGACTCTACGGCGTCGCCGTCGGCGGCGTGTTCTGCGGCGAGAGCATGTTCGCCGACGCCGACGACGCCTCGAAGGTCGCCTTCGTCACGCTGGTGCGCCACCTCCAAGCGTGGGGCTTTGCGCTCGTCGATGCCCAGATGACGACACCGCATCTCACCCGCTTCGGTGCCGAGACCGTGCCTCGCGCCGAGTTCCTCGATCGCCTCGCAGCACTGGTCGACGGCGCCACCGCGCGCCCCGCCCTCGGACCTTGGACGGACGCGCTCCAACCCGCGCTCACGCGCTAGCGACCCGCCCCGACGCCGAGACCGGCGTGTTCGGCCCCAAAGCGCTGCGCCCAGGCGAGCGACACCTCGTCAGCCTGGCGGACCAAGCCAACGTCGGGGACAGGACCGTCCCGAGGCGCAACCCCCAACCCCTCCCGAACGCGCGCCACGACCGCCGGCGCATCGGCGACGAGGTCTTCATACGCCACGAACAACCGCGGCACGGCAGGACGTGCATCGAGCCAAGCGCGCCAGTCAGCCTGATCGCGTTCGATGTCCCGCAGACACAGGCCGATCTGGCGTGCGTCGTAGCGTGGAGCGGCGTGGCCGGGCTGGTGCGACGCCCAAGCGCCCGACTGGATGGCGCGCGCCCAGCTCACGGCTTGCGCGACGGTGTCGCGACGATGAAGGGCCACCACCAGACGCGGCGAGAACCAATCCTCGAACCTCCTGTCTGCGGCATCGAACCAGCGACGGCGATGGTGCGCGTGGAGCTTGAGCGCGAACCAACCCGTCGGCGACGTCCGCACCGCACGCACCCGGCAAAGGTAGGCATCCAAGGCCGCATCGGTCCACGGGAGACGGAGCAACAAGGGCGCGGTGCGCGCCCCGAGCAGCGACGCTCCCCACCGCGAGAGCGCTGTTGTGCCAAAGCGCACCGTCAGGTCGCGCAGCTGCATGCCGTTGAGCCACTCCTTGGGCTGCCCCACATCACCCGGCTCGCTGAGCAACCGCCCGAGCCACGTGCTGCCGGTGCGCGGTGAAGAGGCGAGCAACCAGTCGCGGTGCGCGCGGTTGTCCGCGGACCCGCACAGGTCGCCAGACGGACTGTTGTGCTCGTCCAACCAGATCAACCGTCCTCCACCCGCACGCGGACCGCGCCGGTGAGCAAGACGGAACGGAGCCGGCCTGCGAGGACGACCGCGATGACCACGAGCGCGAGCACCAAACCGGACCACAGGCCCTGCGGCGTGCCCGAGCGCGACGACCACCAAGCCCCCAACGGAAGCCCCAACCCCCAGTAGCCCACAAGGTTGGCGAGCATCGGACGCCGCGTGTCGCCTGCGCCGCGCAACACACCGAACAACACCGCCTGCATCCCGTCGGCGAGCTGAAACGCGGCCGCAAACGGTAGCAACGCCACCGCCAGCCCGAACGCTTCGTCCGCCTCGGGCAGAAACAAGCCCGCCAAAGGGGCACGCGCGAGCGCGAACACGAGCGAGCCGACCAAGGCCCAGCCAGCCGCAAGGCGCAGGGCTGCGCCCGCGATCGGCGCCCACGGCCCGCCTCGCCCGACGCGCTGCCCCACACGGGTGGCCGCCGCCGATCCGAGCGAGAGCGGCACCATGAACGAGAGGCTCGAGAGGTGGAGCGCGACCGCGTGCGCCGCCGACGCCGCTGGACCGAGCCAGCCCACGATAAAGGTACCCGCGTTGAACGCCCAGACTTCGGTTGCGATCTGCACGCTCGTCGGAAGCGCCACCCGGCCCACAGCGCCGAGGACCTGCGGCGCCAACGTCGAACGGCGATGCCGCCACCAAGCGCGCAGCTCAGGCTGAGCCAGCGGCAACAACGCGAGCAGCATCGCCCAGCGGACGAAGGTCGTGGCCGCGCCAGCGCCCACCGCCCCCCAGCCAAGGCCGCGGACAAACCACAGGCACAGCGCGAGGTTGAGGACGTTGCCGATCGCCACCGCGACGAGCACCGGCGCCGTCACGCCACGGCTCTGAAGGCCCGTCCGCACCCACTGAAACAAGAACAGCGCCGGCACGGATGGCGAGAGCGCGCGAGAAAACGCCGCGGCAGGGGCGATGATCTCCGGATGCTGTCCGAGCGCCGCCAGGCCCTGGGCCGCGAGCACATGACCGAGCACGACCGGCACCGACAGCAACATCAGCCAGCCAAGACCGCCTGCGAGCGCCGCCCCTCGATCGTCCTCGGACCCGGCCCCCACGGCTTGGCTGAGCAACGGGTCGAGACCCGCCGCAGCGCCCTGACCAAACACGATCCAGCCAAGGCACCACGTACTCGCCACCGACATCGCGGCCAACGCCTCACTGCCGAGACCACCGACCACGTAGGCGTCCACGGTGTGCATCAGCATCAGGCCCACTTGGGCGACGATCACGGGCCCCGCGATCTCTACGAGGCCTGGCACCTCGGCCCGCCACGACGGCGACGCCGCGCTCACGGCTTCATGCGGACCGCGGTCGCGACCAGCTCGTAGACGGTGCCCCCCGTCGCCGCCACCTCGGGCATCGCTTCGGGCTTGCCGGACTCCGAACGCAGGTGCTCGACCATCGCGGCGTCGAGCGGCTTGGCGACGACCTCACCTTGCACCTGGGCCGTCCAGCCGGTCCCCTGCTTCTCGACGCTGAACGCGTGGTCGGCCATCCGGACGCGAAGGGTCCGCGCCCCGTCGCCAAGGACCATCCAGCAGCCCGCTTTCTGGCAGACGTCTGCGACCGTGCCCTGCACGGTCAACGGCTTACCGACGAAGTTCGCCGGCGCGTCAAGGACGTCCTTGATCGGCACCACCGGCGCCGACGCGTCGAACTTGTCGCCGAAGGTGGACCACAAAGCCTTGGCGGCCTTGCCGCCGGCTGCCTCGCCGTCGATCCCCTCCGACGCACCCGCCGTCGCCCCGCAAGCCGCCAAGGAGACCCCAAGCCCTGCGATCAGCATCCAAGCGCGCATGCACCCTCCCAGCGACGGGCCCGTAACCGGCGCCGTCCCCCACCGCCCGCCGCCGTCTGCCGCGGGACGGCGCTACCTGTGCGGCGCGTTAGCGGACGACATGCGCACCACCTGGCTCGGCCCCCTTCTCGCCTGTCTGCTCGCCCTCTCCACGGCGAACGCAGCGACCACCCCGCTCGAGACCCTCCGCGCGCTCGCCGCGAGCAAAGGCGATGATGCCGCCGAGGCATGGGCGGTACGCTGGCTTAAGGCCCACGAAGGCGAGCCCGACGCGCAAGACGTCGCGCACTGGCTCGACGCCGCGCGATGGGCGCGCGCGACCCGCGCCAACACGCCCGAGGCCTACCAGACCTACCGCGCCCTGCACCCAGCCGGCGCATTCGTCGCAGCGTCCCGCGACGCCGAGGGGCAGCTCAGGTGCCCCGCTGTCCTCCAAGCGCGCAACGTCCGCGTCGCCCGCGAGCTGCGGCGCGAACTACCGGGAACGCCCTGCGCGGACGCGCTGCTCGCCCACGAGCACGCGCTGGTGTGGGCCGCGGCCGAGCACGACGACGCCCCGGCGAGCTGGGACACGCTGCTGACCGAATACCCACAACATCCACGCAAGGACGAGGCGCTGTTTCGGCGCACGGCGAGCGTCGACACCGAAGAGGCCTGGCAGAACTACCTCGCTGCCGCGCCCGACGGGCCGTTTGCCGCGGCGGCACGCGAGGGTGCCGCACGCGCGGGGTGCAACGCGTGGCTCTCGCCGGAGACCCCCCCCTCGCTGACCGGACTGGCCGCGCTGCGTGCGCGCTACCCCGCCTTGCCGTGCGAGCCCGCCTTGGCCGAGATCGAGGCGGTGCTGACGTGGACGGAAGCCGCCGCGCAGAACACGCCCGAGGCGTGGAGCGACCTGCTCCGACGCTTCCCGGACCACCCCCGCGCCGCCGACGCCGCCTCCCGGCGTTCGGCCCTGTGGTGGGCGGCCGCCCCGCGCGTCGACACCGAGACGGCCTACGCCGAGCTGCTCGTCAAGGACCCGTCCAGCCCGCACCGCACGGCGATCGAGGCCAAGCTGCTCGAGCGCGCGACCGCCTCGGCGACCGCCGCCGGCACGGCTGCCGCGTGGCGCGCGCTCGCGGACCGCTTTGCCACCCTGCCGATCGCCGCCACGGCACGACGCCGCGCCGACGTGTTGGAACGTCGCACAGCGCTCGCCGCCCCCGAGCCGCTCACCCTGCGCCTGCGACCCGACCATGCCGACGACGGCAGCGCCTGGCTGGACGCCGCGATGGTCCCCGGCCCACCGCCCGACGACGCGACCCCGACGACGCTCCCGTCGTGGTCGCTCATCGCCCCCCAAGCCGACGCCGCCACCCTCACCCTCGGCCTCGCGATCGACGGGCAAGCACGCCTGACGTTGCAGCTCGGCGAGGCTGGCCCTCGACGCGAGGTCTCGTTCGTCGCCGTCCACAACAGCGCCGACGGTTGTGGCCACGACACCGGGATCGTCTGGACGACGATCGACGGCGCGCTCGTGATCGACCTCGCGACACACCCGCGATGCCAAGGCCCCTCACGCGCGGCGCGGCTCACGGCGAGCGCCGACGGGTGGCGCTTCGAAGGCGCGCTGCTGCCCGGCCTCTCGGGTCCTTGACGACGTTTCACGCCCGGCCGCCACCACGCGCCCGCCGCGCGCGGTACGATGCCGACTCGGAGGCCGCATGCCCCTTTGGCTCGCCCTCATCGCGTGTGTGACCGCGCCCCCCGCGCCCGACAAAGACGCACCCGACGACACCGCAGAGACCGACACGACAGCGTCCGAAACGGACACCCCCGCCGTCGACACACCGCAGCCCTCCGAAGGCGACTCGACCCACCGTTTCGACGGGGGCGACGTCACGATCACGGCGGTCGACGGCGCGCTGCGGACCTACACGTTGACGAGCACGCACGCCTTACGGGACGGCGTGCCCGCCGGTGGGACCCGCACCCTGTCCGAGCGCGCCGACCGGCCCCGGCTGCGCACCGGATCCGTGCTGTTCGATGGCCTGTTCGCGATGGCCATCGACGACGCGACCCAGGCCAGCGTCTCGCAGATCGCCGACGGCGGCTTCGACAACGGCGCGGCGACCGCGTGCGACTGCTTCGAGACAGGCGAGCGCTGGACCTACGTTTGGACGCGCGACACGGCGTTCGCCGTCGATCTTGGGCTCGCCTGGTTGGACCCGACACGCGCAGCGAACAGCCTGCGGTTCAAGCTGAGCCGTCCCAAGGCAGGCGGACCGCTGCAGATCGTCCAAGACACCGGGACGGGCGGGTCCTGGCCCGTGTCCACCGACCGCGTGGCGTGGGCACTCGGCGCCGAAGCCGTGCTGCCGTTCCTGCAACCCGACGAGGCCACGACCTTCGCGCAGGAGGCACGCGAGGCCCTAGAGACAACCACCGCGATCGACCGCCAGGTCGCCCTCGACCCCGCGACGGGTCGGATGCGAGGAGAGACCTCGTTTCTCGACTGGCGGGAGCAAACCTACCCCGCGTGGACCGCGTCCGACACCACCGCGATCGCCGCCAGCGAGGCCCTGAGCACCAACGTCCTTCACAGCAGCGCGTGGCGCGTGCTCGCAGGCTTGACCCCCGATCCCGGCGAGGCGACCGCAGCCCGCACGACCGCAGCCGCGCTCGCCGACGCGTGCGGCGCGTTCTGGGTCGAAAAGGATGCCCTGCCCGCGTCGTACCGCATGACCCCCTTCGACCCTTCATCGGGCCGGCACTACGACGCGCTCGGCGTCGCGCTCGCGACCCTCGAAGGGGTCCTCAGCCCGGCTCACGCCGCCGCCGCGATCGCCGCGTACCCGCACACCAAGCACGGCCCACCCGTCATCTGGCCGCAGCAACCGTCGACCGCGATCTACCACAACCGGTCGATCTGGCCGTTCGTCACGGCCTACCATCTCCTCGCGGCGCGGCAGGTCGACAACGCCGCCGTGTTCGACCACGACCTCGACAGCCTCGTGCGCGGCGCAGCCCTCAACCTCTCCAACATGGAGAACTTCGAGTTCCTTTCGGGCCGCAACTGGGTGGATGCAGGCGCGGAGTCCGGCCCCGTCGTCAACTCGCGTCGACAGCTGTGGAGCGTCGGCGGCTACCTCGGCGCGGCCGTTCAAGGCGTGTTCGGCGTCGCGGTCTCCTCCGAAGGCCTGTCGGTGACGCCCTACGTCACGCCCGCCACGCACACCCAGTGGCTGGGCGGCGCGGCCGAGGTCAGGCTGGAGGCTTTCGCGTGGCGCGATAAGCGCATCGACGTCCAGCTCGCGCTCCCGACCGCGACCGGTGCGCAGGGAAGCTACCGGGTCGCCGGGGCGACGCTCGACGGGGTGCCCGTCAACTGGCCTGTCGCCTACGACGCCCTCCCCGCCAACGGCACGGTGGTGGTCACGCTCGAAGCGCGTACGGACGGCGAAGCCGGAACGTTGACGCTGGTCGAAGACCGCGGCGACTTTCGGGACTTTTGGCCGCCGCCCGGGCCCGAGGCCCCGAGCGTCGCACGCGCGGGCGACGACGTCACCCTCAGCTGGGCGCCCACGGCCGCCGACACCGTCATCGACGTCTACCGAGATGGCGTGCTCGTCGGCAGCGACCTGACCGGGACGACCTGGCGCGACGTGGGCGCGGCCGACGCGACCCCCTGCTACGCCACCGCCGTCCGTTACGCTGGCCACCCGCTCGAGAGCCCCCACAGCCCGGCGGCGTGTTGGTGGGGGGATGATGCGCACCGCGTCGTCACGCTGCCCACCGGCCGCATCGTCCGTACAGCGGGCGGGGGTCGATGGTCCGAGGACCACGGCCGCAGCCATTGGATGGACTGGGGGGCCGCCGCGGACGCGCTCGGCGTCGAGGCGCTGAGCGTCCCTCACACGGGCCGGTACCGCCTCCAGCTCGTCGTCGGGAACGGCGCGGGTCCCGTCAACACCGGCGTGACCGCCGCGAACAAGCGGGTCGATGTCTGGGACGCGGCCGGGACGATGGTCGGCACCGGCGTCGCCACCGCCGTGCAGCGCGGGAGTTGGTCGACGTGGAACGACAGCACCGCGATCGACGTGCACCTCGTCGCCGGGGAACGCTACCGGGTGACGATCACCGACGCCGGAAACATGTCGGCCCTCGCCCACTTCGCCCGCTACACCGGCGGCGCGGGGGGCGGAAGCGCCCCTTCGAGCTTCGTCAACGTCGCCGCGATCAAGCTGCTCGCGTTGGACGCGCCTCGCACCGCGGCGCAGCCCGCTGTCCGCTACGACGGCGTCGACGACATCGAGGCGTTCGGTGGCAGCGCGCTTTTGCCAAGTCTGGGCGCGACGCTGGCGCCGTGGAGCGCGATCGCCCTCCAGGCCGACGCCGACACGCTCTGGGTCACGCTCGTCTCGCCCGCCTTTGAGGAAGACTACGCGCCTTGGATGCTCGACCTTGCGCCTAGCGGGCTCGACATCGTCGGGTCGAGCCTGCCGTACACCTTCGGCAACGTCTCGGCCCCCGCCGTGCTCCCGTTCACGCCAAGCGTGACGATCACCGCGCGGGCGGTGCCCGGCGCCGGAGACGACGGCGCGCCGTGGCCCGGCGTCTACGTCAACGGCGTGGCGGTGCTGCGCTTCACCCCTGGCGAGGACCTATTTCTCAGCGCCGACCGCCACACGCTCGCGCTCGCCATCCCTCGAGAAGCGCTCGGCCTCACGGGTCCCCTCCAAATAGCGGGACGCGTCGTGTGGGGTGCCCCCGGTGAGGAGTGGAAGGAGCTTCTCCCTGCGGCGCACACGCCCTGGGATACGAGCGGCGGCGACGCGCTCCAGCTCGACCTCGACGCCCTCTAGGCGCTCCGCCGTTCGGCACGGCTCGGGGCGCGGTCAGGGCGCATCAGGGCAGGACGTCCACCGCCCCCACCGACGGGATCAACCGCCCGACGGCGCGGTGTCCACCGGCGTATCCGCGGGCGTATCCGCGGGCGTATCGGCAGGCGTATCCGCGGGCGTATCGGCAGGCGTATCGGCAGGCGTATCGGCAGGCGTATCCGCGGGAGGATCCGCAGGTTCCTCAGCGGAGATCGGATCGGGACGGCCCGTATCGAGCGCCGGAAGAGACTGGTCGAGGCTCGTGGTGGGCTCGGACGACGACGACGCCACCTTCTCGTTCGGGCCGCATGCCGACGTGAGGACCACGACGGCGGCGATGTGCAACATCGCGCGGGGGGAACCAAGTGCGAACATCGAATCCTCCGAAACAGCGCCCTTGAGGCTCGGAGCATCGTAGCCGAGTCCGCACCTCTCGACAAGCCCACGGCTACGTCGGATCCGCGGCCAGCGCTGGTGAGCCCGTGTGAAAGCGCGGCACCGCGCCCCTGGCGGCGAGGCTGACCACCTCATCGGCGCCCACGATCACGTGGTCGAGCAAGGCGACCCCCAACATGCGACCCGCTTCGGCGATGCGCTGCGTGATCTCGACATCGGCCACCGAAGGTCGCGCGTCTCCCGAAGGATGGTTGTGCGCGAGCACGACCGCCTCGGCGCGGACCGCGAGCGCCACGCGAAACACGTGCGCAGGGTCGACGATCGTATAGGCCGCGCTCCCCGTCGTGAGCGTGCGAATCGCGACGACCCGGTTGCGGCGATCCAAGAACGCCGCGTGCAGCTCCTCGCGTGCGAGGTGAGCGAGCCGTGGCCGGAAGATCCGCGCCGCATCCGCCGCGTCTTCGAGCTTGGCGACCTCGACCGCCGCCTGACTGAGCGCCCGCCGTCCGAGCGCGAGGGCCGCGTGCATTCGGACCGCGCGGGGGAGCGACAGCCCCGCCCGCTCGGCGATCGCCATCGGCTCCTCCAACGCGAGGTTCGCGAGCCCCGAGAACACCTCCAGCGCCTCGGCTGCAGCCTGCAGCGACCGCGGGCCGCCCAAGATCAGCGCGAGCAGCTCCGCGTCGCCCCAACGCTCCGGACCCGTCACCCCATACGCCTCGACCGTCGTCATCGCCCACCTCCGCGCGGGGCCTCGCACGGCATGAGCCGATGATTCACAGCGTCTCACCCTGCGACCGATGGACGGTCCGCCAGCCCTCCGACGCCGCGTTACCCAACACCCGGAAGGTGTGGATGTGGTGGCTCGCCTCGCTTTTGGCATGCACGGCGCCGAACGGAACCGATGACGCGGTCGACAGCGCCGACGTTGACCCGGTGGCCGAGATCACGGGATCGGGCAGCTACCGCGTCGGCTACCGCACCTCCGAGGTCGTCTACGACCACCCGCTGACCGGCGAGCGTCGCCTGCGCCTCGCGCTGTGGTTCCCGACCGAGGCCCCGGAACTGACCGACGACGAGGTCGCCTACCTCGGGTTCTTCCCGGCCCCAGGGGTCCTCGATGACCCGGCACCGGCGCCCGGTCCGCGCCCAGTCATCGTGTTCTCGCACGGCCATCGCGGGTTCGCCGAGAGCCTCGGGTCGGTGATGGCGCAGGCCGCTCGTCACGGCTGGATCGTCGCCGCACCCGACCACACCGGCAACACGTCGTTCGACAGCCCCGACCGCACCACCGACATCTACGTGCAGCGTCCGGCCGACGTCTCAGCGACGCTGACCCACCTGCTCGACGGCGCCGAGCCGTTCCTCGTGCCCAACGGGCAGGCGGTGGTCGCAGGACATTCGTTCGGCGGCTTCACGGCTCTGTTGATCGCCGGGGCCGGCCTCGACGTCGCGACGTGGGGGCCGCTGTGTGCGCAAGGCGACACCGCGAGCGTGTGCAACGGCTGGACCGACGCCTACCTCCCGTCGTTCGAGGCGGGGTTCGCCGACGACCGGTTTCAGGGCGCGGTCGCGTTCGCACCCGGCGACTGGCGCCTGATGCAGGCCGCAGGCGTCGGTGCGACCGCCCTACCCACGCTTCACCAGACGGGCGCGCTCGACCCCTCGACTCCGGCCGACGGCGAGGCCATCTGGGGCGCGCTGCCTGCGCCCGCCTGGCGCCACGACATCGCCGGCGCCGGACACGTCGGCTGGGGCGACCAAGCAGGACTCCCTGGCATCGACTCCCCAGGCGTGACGCTCGACGCGGCCACCAGCCAACGCATCGGCGTTGTCGGGCTCCTCGCGCTCGCTGAGACGGCCACGGGACGCGCCGACGCCTCGGCCCTGCTCGACGGACGCGCGCCGATCGACGCGGCCGTCACGACGCTCGTCCACACAGCGCCGTAGCCGAGATGCGCGTCGCGCCGCCCGAGACCCTCGAGGTCCTGCGCCAGCGGGCCCGCGCGCTGGCGGGCGCGAGCGCCGAGGACCTCGCCGCGCGCCTCCACACGCGGTGCCCCGATCCGAGCCGCAGCAAGGGCTGGGTCGGCGAGGCGGTGGAGCGCCTGCTCGGCGCGCACGCCGGCAACCTCCCCGTGCCTGACTTTCCGACGCTGGGCGTGGAGTGCAAAACGCTCCCCGTCAACCCCGACGGCAGGCCCCGCGAGTCGACCTACGTCACGACCGCACCCCTCGAACCGGGTTGGCCACGCTGGGAACATTGCCCCGTTCGCGCCAAGCTCTCTCACGTCCTCTGGGTGCCCATCGTCGCCACGCCGACCGGCCCGCGCGTGGGTCGTGCGTTCCTGTGGGTCCCGACGGCAGACGAGGAAGCCGTGCTCGCAAACGACTGGGAGACGTTCGCAGACGTCGCGGCCCAAGGGGAACACCGACTGCTCCACGGCCGCCTCGGCGTCGCGCTCCAGGTGCGGCCCAAGGGGAAAAGCGCCGAAGACACCGCGTGGGTGATCGACGAGGAGGGCGAGCGCGTGCGTGCGATGCGGCGCGGGCTCTACCTACGACCGAGCTTCACCGGCGCTGTCCTGCAAGCCGCGTTGCGGGTCGGCTAGCGTGACGTCGCAGGCGCGAGCAACGTGCCCAGCGCGTCCTCGCCGTGCCCCGCCATCGCTGGCGGGAGCGGGTGAGCGCGCAGACCCGCCTTGCCGTCCCCCGGCAGCGCCACGGCTTGCAGCGCAGTCACCGCCGCGCGTCCGGCCGCGGACGCCGCCATGCGTGCGGCCAGTCCTGCGAACCAACCCGAGCGCCACACCAGGGTCTCGACGACCAAGCGGCTGCGATCTCCGATCGCGCGCTCGATACGAAGGCGCTGATCACACCCCGCCGAGAGCCGCCGCGCCCGCGACGGCGGATCGACGGTCCACGGACCTTGCGCGAAGGCCTGCACCGAGCCGAACGGGCCGTTGGGGGCTAGAACGCCTTGGGGGTCGGCACCGAGCGCCGCCCACACCTCCTCGGGCTGCACGTCGAACCGACGCCAAGCCACCACCTTCCACGCGGACCGCATGCGCCTCTCCATCCTGATGCTGCATACCGTACTCGCGAGCGCGATCGCCATCGGCGCTTCGCTCCTGCTGGGGCAGTCAGCGCTCAACCTCCGCTGGGAGTGGAGCTTCTATGGGGTCGGTTCGCCGATGACCCTCGGGATGTTGACCAGCAGCGGCTTCACCCTCGCCCTCGCGGCCGCCGAGTTCAGCCTCGCCGTCAGCTGGTACCGACGCCAGCCCTACGCCGCTGTCGGTCTGGCCATGTTGGGCGTGCTGCTCTCGCTGCTCTACGGCGACGTGCTGGGTGCCATCCTCGCCGCCAGCAGCACCCTCGTGCTGCTCGAGTTGCGCGCCGAGCGCGCGGCGGCGGACGGCTGAGCGCGCCCACCCCAGCGCCGCCGCCTCGGCGGCATGGGCGTCGACCAGCCCCAACGCAAACCAACGCCCCGGGCTTCCTAGGCCCAGTCGGGTGACGCCACGTGCCGCGAGCCACGGCGGGGTCAGCATCGCGGCGCGCGTCGCGCGCGCGCCAACGGCGACCTCCCACGCAGGCCAAGGGCCCTCGACACGCCGCCACCACCCGAGCGCGTCCGCCCCCCACCGCGTCGCGCGCGCGCGTGCCCCCCGCCAGATGCCCCACGCGAGCCAAGCCGCCGCCCAGGCAGCCCCCAAGCCGGGCTGAACGACGACCCCAAGCGCGACGCCGCCCACGCCGCCCGCGAGGAGGGCGACCGCGCGACGCCGATGCCCCTCGACAGCCGCCAGCGGCACCCCCCCGTCGAACGCGCGCTGCTGGGCGACGCCGAGTGCCGCACCCAGTTCTTCTGCTTGTGACCACGACAACCAAGGGACCACGAGCGTGAGATCGGTCAGCACCCCCGTTCGCGCGTCGGCGGCGCGCACGGCGTGGATCACCACCCGGACCGCACCGGATCGCGCCAGCCAAGGTCCTTGCACCCAACGAACCGACGCGACGCGCTCGCGTTCGAGCTGCCAGCGCCGCGCCACCGGCCATCCCGCGCGCACCGCGACGCCCCGAGGCGTCGGCGTGAGGGTCTGTCCCGCGTGTTGAATGACGGCTTGCACCGCGCCCACCGCCGGCCCGAGGAGCAGACCCAGCACCAGCATCCGGTCGATCCACACAGGGTCGGGACGATCGACGCCATCGGGACGCCAGCCCACCAACTGCGACGCCCCGCCGACGACGAGCACCACCGCCCCCCAGCGTGGCTGCATCGCGCCCCAGAGCGCCCACAGCCAGAGGGGGCAGCCCCACGCCGCCGACGGCGCCGCGCGCTGACCCTCCCCACGGAGCGCCGCCTGCAAGCTGGCCGCGTCCTTGCGTTCGAGCCACCGAAGCCGCAACGGGGCCTCAGCGTCGCCCAACGTCCGGATCTCCACCTCGGCCAAGCCGAGCGCAGCCAACAACGGCCCGTAAGCGACCTCGACCGCCACGATGCGCGACAGCGGGAGCACCCGGCGCTCCACGCGCAACCAGCCGGTCTGAACCGTCAACGCCGCGCGACCCAGCGCCCACCGCGTCGTCAACGGAACCCACGCGGCGCGAGCCGCGGCGATCATGCCGAGGACGAGACTCACCGCGAGCAGGGGACGGGTCGGGGCCTCCGGACGATGTCCGACCCACGCGAGCAGCAACAACCAAGCCCACCGCCGCAGCAAGCCAAGCAGCTCACGCCCGGCGGCCAAGGGGGCGGCCCGCAGCGGCAAGCGACGGTCCCCCACCTCATCCATGCGGGGCCGCCGCGATCAGAAATCCTCGGAGCGCCTCGGCGTCACCGTGCGACAAGCCAGCGAGGACCACGTCCGCGCCTCCCCCTGTGCCGGTGTACACCGCGAGCGTGGCGACACCGAGCGCACGCGCGAGCGGCCCCTCGTCGACGTCGACATGCTGCACCGCTTCGAGCGGCACGGCGATCGTCTGTCGCCACCACACGCCCTCGACGACGACGAGTTGCTCGGGCAAACACAGCCAAACGACGGCGTCATGGCGTCGCCCGGCCACATAGACCGACAACGCCACACCGATCAGCCAAGCGGCGGGCATCACGGCGAGGAGCGGCCCCCAGCCCACGCGCGGCCCCAGCAGCATCGCTCCCCAAGCGAGCGCCGGCGTCATCGTCAACACGGCACGAAGCCCAGCCGCGGCCTGACGCCACCCCCGCGCCGCGGGCGCGAGCCTCCGCCAGGCGCCCGTGATCACGAGGCCATCGCTCGCCGGACCTCTCGGGTCCACGGGTGGACCCGCAGCGCCGAGGCCTCCGTGACCGCCTGACGCGCCGCGATCCCCTGGAGCAGCGCTCTCGCCTCCGCCAACGCACGCTCGGACGGACCGAGATGCCCAAGATCGCGGAGCATCCGCAGCTCGAGGAGCGCGTACTCGACCTCGAGCCAGCGGTACCCTCGCCGTTCGAGCAGGGCGCGCGCGGGCGCGACCATCGCGTGGGTCTCCGCGTCTGGGCGCCGCGAACGTCCCCAGTGGAGCGAGATCTGCGCCGCGGCGAGCCGGTCCCCGGCAGCCAGGGAGGACTTCAGCGCGTCATCGAACGCGAGCGCGGCGTCCAAGCCATCCCCTTGTAGCACCGCCGCCTCTCCGAGCGGGGCGCGTGCCAAGTAGGCGAGCCGGCGCAGCCCGGCGGCGTCCGCAGCCGAGACGATGTCTTGCAGCGCCGAACGAGCGTCCGCGACGCGCCCGGACGCGAGATGAACACGCGCAGCCAAGCGTCTCGCCTCAAGGCGTCGAGGGAGAGGTTCACCCCGCGCAAGGCCACCCAGCAGCTCCTCCGCGACCTCTTGTGCGCCACCGAGCCGATCGAGCGCGAGCTCGATCTCCCCCAGGACGAGCAAAAGCCGCCAGCGCACCTCAGGCGGGGCACCGCCGGCCCGGAGCTGCGCGACGGCGCGCTCGAGCGGCGCAAGCACCTCGGAGAACCGCCCCTGCAGGCGGCCAACGTCCGCCGTCAGCGCGATCGCGCTCCACGCCAGCGGCGCGTTGGTCGACGCAGACAAGCGCGTCGCGACGGCCAGCGCCGCATCGGCGTCGCCGAGCCACCACGTCAACCGCGCGCGCTCCAGCTCCGCGGCCCCCAACGCCACGGCGTCCGAGGCCGCTTCGGCCGCGGCGATCGCATGATCGAACCACCGGAGCGCGAGACCGATGCGACCGTCGTCGACGCACTGCGCACCGAGCCGGCGGGCGACCTCGGAGCGCAACGGGTCCGATGGCGCGTCCTTGAGCAACGTCCAGGCCAGTTCGAGCGCGCGCGCATGGTTGGAGGGGTGCCCCAGAGCAGCGTACAGCTCTGCGCGCGCGAGGGCGACCCGAGCGCGGGCGGCGTCGGTCTCGGCGCGCTCCTCGGCGATCTTGAAGCTGCGGACGCTCCGTGGGTCCAAGGGCTTAACGATGCGTGCGCAACGGCCATGGGCGACGAAGAACGAACACACCAGACCGGCGTCCAGCCCAGGATGCTGGGCGGCATCGACGAGGCCGTCGAGCAGCGCGAAAGCATCGGCCGACGCACCGAGATCGAGAAGATCTTGCGCCACGCGCACCGCGACGCGGAGCGCCCCTTCGCTCCGACCCGCCTCGAACATGCACGCCGCGAGCGCCGCGGTCGGCGCACGCGTCTCACCCACCCGCGCGAGGGCCTCCACCAGCGCGAGCCGTCGCGCCGAGGTCATCCCCTCGCGCCACAGCCGCGACAAGACGGGATCATCGATAGCGACCCTCCCTTCCGCGCGCCGCCACACCCCGGCCGCGTGACCATCCTCGAGGATCACCGACACCGCCGCGGCCGAGCCGCCGAGCACGTCGAACAGCACCGCCTCAGGGAGCGGCGCGTCGAGCAGGGCGATCGGCTCACCGACCGCGCGCCAAGCCGCCGGAACCCGCTCGCCCACCGCCGCCCGCGCCTGCTCCAAGCGCTCGGCATGAAACGGCACATGACTCGGACGCTCCTGCCAGTCGACGCGGTTCGCGTCGTCCGCCCGAACCTCGACTTCGTCGGCGTCGAGCATCGCTTCGAGGACCGGCGCGAGCCACCCCGGACGACCGCCCGACGCATGCGCGATCCGGCGCGCGGCGTTGGGGGGCGGCGGACGGCGATGCAGCAGCTCCGCCGTCGCGATGGCGACCTCTCCGTCCATCAGACGCGGGGCGCACAGCCGAGTGGCGTCGAGCGCCGTGGCGAGCCCGCTCGAATCGCCGACAGGAAGGTCGAGCAGAACAAAGCGCAGCCGCGTGTTGGCCGCGCTCGCGCCGCGCGCCAACGCGACGAGGACACGCTGCGCCGCCGTGTCCAAGCGACCTGGGGACTCAAGGACGAGGACGGCCGGCTCCTCCGTGCGCGCCAACGCCGTCATCAACGTCGGGACCAGCGTCCTCAGGAGCCGCTCGACGCCGTCCGGCGGCGCGCGACGCAGCTCCCGAAGCTCGGGCTGATCCCCAGCGGACGCCAACGCAGCCACCGCGAGCGCCAAGCCACGCAGGTGAAGGTCTTGCGTCCCGAGCACCGCGGCACGCCACCCCCGGCGCGCCGCGTCCTGGGCCACCGTCTCGGCGAACGTGTCGATCTCCAGCGGATCGAGCCCCGAGACCTCGACGGCGCCGCCCGGCACAACCGCATCGAGCGCACGCCACAGCGCGATGTGCTGCGGCCCACGTCCCACCGACCGCTCAGCCGCAAAGTGCAGCCCGTCCCCCGGGAGGACAAACGGCGCGCCATGGATCGATTCGAGCGCGTCGGCCACGACCGACGCCGACCTCGGACGGTCGGTCACGCGCTTTTCGAGGAGGCGCGCCACCAAGGCGTCGAGCGCCTCGGGCAGCTCGGGCACCGACTCCCGCATCCGCCTCGGCACCTCCTGCAGATGCAGCTGGGCCAAGGTCTTGGGGTCCGACCCCCGAAACGGCCGACGTCCCGAGGCCAGCCGGTACAGGATGACGCCGAGTGCATACAGATCGGAGGCGCCGTCGACGGCATGGCCGAGGATCTGTTCGGGCGAGGCGTAGCTGAACGTGCCGACAAAGTCGCCGGGTGCCGTGATCCGCTCGAGCGGGTCGAGCAAGTGCGCCGTCCCGAAGTCGAGCAGCTTGACGCGACCGTCATGCAGCACGACGACATTTGCGCTCTTGAGGTCGCGGTGCACGATCCCGCGGTCGTGCAGGTAGCCCAAGGCACCCGCGATGCACCACCCGACCCGCAGCGTCTCGGCGGTCCGCTCCGGCGCGCCGGGATCGCCAAATCGCTTGACCCACGACTGCAGCGCCAGTCCGTCGAGCAGCTCCATCGTGATCCACGGCTGCCGCTCATGCTGCCCGTAGCGGTACACCCGGCAGATGCCGGGATGGTTCAGGCGCGACATCGCCTCGAACTCGCGGTTGAACCGCTTGAGCGAGGAGCGGGCTTCTTGCAGCAGCTTGAGCGCGTACCGCTCCCCGGTGGCCGGATCGAGCACCTCGAACACCTCGGCCATGCCGCCCGTAGCGAGCGGGCGGACGACGTCGAACGGACCGATGCGCGTAGGGGTCGGCAAAACGCCCTCCGAGAACGCCCTAGCACGCCGCCCGTACAGACGCCGAACACGACGACCCTGCGGTGGACATCGTGCCCGGCGCCGCGCAACACGGGTCAGCGCGCCGCTGCGACCGCCGCCAACTCGCTGGAGACCAGATCGTCCAGCCGCTCCCAGCCGACCGAGCCCGCCACCATCCGCCCGTTGACGAAGAAGGTCGGCGTCGCGTGCACGCCCGCCTCACGACCGTCCCGCACGCTCTCTTCGATGCGCTCCTGCCAAATCCCGTCGGCGACGCAGTCTCGCCACGGCGCGACGTCCAGCCCGAGCGCGACCGCGTGCTGTTCGAGGTCGGCCGGCGCGAGCGCGTCTTGACGCTCCATCAAGCGGTCCGCCATCTCCCAGTAGCGCCCCTGCTGACCCGCGCAGCGCGCCGCCACTGCGGCGTCCCGCGCAGCGTCGTGGCCTTGCATCGGGAAGTCCTTGAACACCACCCGCAGATCGCTGTGCTCGCTGGCGAGCCGCCCGAGCAGCGGCAAGGCCTTACGACAGAAGAAGCACTGGTATTCACCGAACATCACCAGCGTCACCGGTGCATCGGCGGGCCCGCGGACCGCGTCGTGTTCGCGAACCTCCACGTGGGTCCGAGGGATGTCGGGGTAGGGAAGGTGCAACCGGAGCCCGGCGGCGTCCTTGAGGCCGGCGACGTAGTCGAGGCGCGCGCTGGCGATGTCGGACTCTCGCAGCTGGCGGACGAGGTGCGGCCGCACCGTCGCGTAGTCCGCGCCGGGCATCTGGGCGGACAGGCGGTCGAACTCGCGACGGATCCTGCCCTCGTCCGCCTCAGGGACCTTCGCGTCGACCTCGGCCTGCAACAGCGCCTCGACCGACGCCGCTCCCGTCGCCTCGCATCTTGCGGCCAGCACCTCGCCCTCGACCTTGGACTCCAGCGCGCGATGCAAGATCTCGTAGCGCTGCAGCGCCGTGCGCGTCTCGAGCTGGGCCAGCTCGTCGGCGACCTCGGCCTGCAGCTCGGCCTGCGTGAGCGAACCGCCCGCCCACGACGCTGCGGGCGCGTCCGACGTCGGCGCGTCAACGTCGCCTCCGCCGCACGCCGTCAACGCCAAGAAGGCCGCCCCCACTGCCCAGCGTCGCACGCCAACCTCGCCGCCAATCGGGTAACACCCCGGGGGACGCACGCCGCGCGTGTTGACCATCGCTGACCCGGGAGCGCCAATGAACCGCGTGTTCGCCTTCTTGTTCATGCTCGCCTTCGCCGTCGCCGGGGTTCGGACGGTGTGGCCCTCGCCCCCACCTACGGTCGAGGTCGTGCAAAACACAGCGACCGACACCACGACGACGCCCGGTCAGGCCGTCTCCGACCCCGGCACACCCGCGCCCGCGCCGAGCCCGATGAAGAAGGGCGGTGAAGCCATCCTCGACAAGGCCGGCAAGGCCGTCGATCTCGCGATCGGACTCATCGGCGTGATGGCGTTCTTCCTCGGCATCGTCGCCATCGCCGAGGACGCAGGCGCGCTCACCTTCCTCGCGCGTCTGATCCGCCCGCTGATGGTCCGTCTGTTCCCCGACGTTCCGGCGGATCACCCCGCGATGTCGGCGATGATCCTCAACCTGAGCGCAAATGCCCTCGGCTTGGCGAACGCGGCGACGCCGTTTGGCCTCAAGGCCATGCGCGAGCTGGACCGCCTCAACCCCCACCGCGGCACGGCCTCCAACGCGATGGTGTTGTTCCTCGCGATCAACACCTCGTCGGTGACGCTGATCCCCACCCAAGCGATCGCGATCCGCCAGGCCGCGGGCTCGACGGGGCCCGCCGACATCGTCGCGACCACCCTCTTCGCCACCCTGTGCTCGACGGCTGGAGCCATCGCATTCGCGCTGATCGCGGCCCGCTGGTTGCCCGGCCCCGAGGCCGTGACGCCGCCCGACGACGTACGGCCGGTCGAGGACGCCGGCGAGCGCGAGGCCCCGCTCCCCGCCCTGCCCTGGGCCGTCACGCTGCTCGCCTTCGGGGGCGCGCTGCTCGCGATCCCGGCGATGGTCCTGTTCTCGGACACCTTGGGCCCCTGGCTCGTTCCCACCCTCGCCACCGGCGTGATCGCGCTCGGGGCTTGGCGCGGCGTGGACGTGTACGCCTCGTTCTTGCGCGGCGCACGGGAGGCGTGGGAGACCGCCGTGCGCATTGTCCCCTACCTCGTGGCGGTCCTCACCGCGGTCGGGTTCTTCCAAGCCTCGGGCGCGCTGGACGCGATCGTCGCTGTGCTCGATCCGCTCACGCGCCCGCTCGGGCTGCCGGGCGAGGCGCTCCCGATGGCGTTGATCCGGCCGCTCTCCGGCAGCGGCGCGAACGGACTCCTCGCCGCAACGCTCGCCGACCCCGCCACGGGACCCGACACCTACACCGGCCTGCTCGTCAGCACGATCAACGGCTGCTCGGAGACAACCTTCTACGTCCTCGCCGTCTACTTCGGCAGCGTCGGGATCCACCGCTACCGCCACGCGATCGCGGCGGGGTTGCTCGCCGACCTGTTCGGCGTCATCGGGTCAGTCATCGCGGTGCAGACCTTCCTCGCTTGGCGCGGCTAGGCCGAGAGCGCAGCCTTCATCGCCGCCACACGGCGCGGGCAGAGCGGCGCGTCGAGCCGCGCGTCCTCATGCAGCGCGGTGCCCACGATGACGACGTCGGCCAGTCCCGCCCAGCGCGCGGCGGTCGCGAGCGTCACCCCACTGCCGATCCAAACCGGACCCAACCCCGCAGCGACCAGACGCTCCGCACGGGCCGGGTCCGTCGGG
The DNA here is from genome assembly GCA_040382435.1 of Alphaproteobacteria bacterium. Taxonomy (GTDB): domain Bacteria; phylum Myxococcota_A; class UBA796; order UBA796; genus JBEIFN01. The sequence goes on along the minus strand of JBEIFN010000001.1, from coordinate 29,233 downwards.
CGTCCGGTCCCCGAGCCGCTGACGATGACCGCCTGCGCGCCCCCGCGCGCGAGCGTGTCCCGCGCGACCTCGACGAGATCGGGGTCACCGAGCGGTGTCGCGTGCTTGACCAAGACATCCGCCGCGACCCGCAGGCCCGGTGCGAGGCATGCGCGCGCCTCGGCCACCGCGCGCGCACAACCTTGCAGGAGCCCTTGGTCGGTGACCATCGCGCCCGTCAGCACATTGACGCGGACGAACGACGCACCGACCGCCGCCGCGATCGCGACCGCCGCCGGACCGTCGTTGCGGAGCACGTTGATCCCGGGCGGCACCTCGGGCGCCGCCTGCCGGACGTCGAGCGCGGCCACCGTCAACCCAGCGATCGTCGCGGCGTCGACCGTCGCGCCGAAGAACGGGGCGTCGCCGAGGTTCTCGACGATGATCCCGTCCACACCGCCCGCAGCGAGCGCCGCCGCGTCGGCCGCGGCACGCGCGCGCACCTCCTGCATCGCGCCGCGCGACGGGCTGCCGGGCAGCGGCGGCAGGTGCACGACCCCGATCAGACGCGGCGCCGCGTGTCGTTCGAACAGGTTCATCGCCCCTCCAACGCCTCGTCGACCGCCGACAGCAGGCTGTCGCACGCCGCGTCCAGCTCGGCGAGCGTGACCGCCGCCGGGGGCATCAAGTAGACCACCGACCCCAGCGGACGGACATACAGCCCACGACGCAGCGCCGCAGCCTGTACCCGTCGGCCGATCGGGTCGTGGTAGCCACCACCGCACGCCACATCGAACGCGAAGATGCCCCCCAGCGCGCGCGGATCGGCGAGCGCCGGTCTCGACCGAACTGCGTCGAACCAGCCCCGATAGACGTTCTCGAACGCGGCAAAACGCGCCGGTGTGTCCTCGCGACGGACGAGATCAAGGCTCGCGAGCGCAGCCGCCGCCGCGATCGGGTTGCCGGTATAGCTGTGGCCGTGCAGAAAGGCCGACCGCTTGTCGGCGCCGAGAAAACTCTCGTAGATGGTTTGCGACGCTGCGGTGATCCCCATCGGGAGCGTCCCCCCCGTCAGCCCCTTGCTCAGCGCGACGAGGTCGGGCGACACACCAGCGTGGTCGCATCCCCACATCCGACCGGTACGACCAAACCCCACCGCGACCTCGTCGGCGATCCACAACGCGCCCGCGTCATGCGCAGCCCGATCGAGGGCCGACAGAAACTCCGGACCCGCGATGCGCATCCCGCCAGCACACTGCACCATCGGCTCGACGATCGCGGCCACGACCTGCTGACCGTGCTCGGTGAAGAAGCGCTCGAGCGCATCCACGTCGTCCCACGGCAAGAACGTGACCGGGAGCAGCAGCCCTTCGAACGAGAGCGTGAAGACGTCACGCGCACCCACGCTCATCGCGCCGAGCGTGTCGCCATGATAACCGCCGTCAAACGCTACGATCCTCGTCCGTCCAGGATCGCGTGCCCGCTGGTGCTGCCACGCCATCTTCAGCGCGACCTCCACCGCCGTCGAGCCGTCATCCGAGAAAAACACGCGCTTGGGCCCCCCCGGCAGTACGCCCGACAAGGCCGCGGTGAGCGCGGCTGCCGCGGGATGGACGAAGTCGGCGAGGATGACCTGGTCGAGGCGTGCAGCCTGGGCGGCGACGGCGGCGGCGATCTCGGGGCGCGCATGACCGTGCAAGGTCACCCACCAGCTGCTGATCCCGTCGAGCAGCCGCCGCCCATCCGACAGGTGCAGCCACGCTCCCTCGGCGGCGACGACCTCCCCCAGCGGGGTAAAACCGCGAAGCTGTGTGAACGGATGCCAGACGCTCATCGCGCGTACCGCCAGCGCCGCACGGCCTCGACGAGCGTCGAGAACCCACGATCGACGTCAACCACCCGCGGCAGCCGTCCCCAAACAGGGGTTCCGGTCAACGCTTCGACGTCGGCCTCGTTCTCGGGGTGAGGATCGCCGACCAACACGAGGCCCACGCACGGCAACCCCGCCGCGCGGACAGCGGCCACCGTCGTCGTGGTGTGATGCAGCGTCCCAAGACCGGTGCGGGCGACGATCACGACCGGCAGCCCCAACCGACGGGGGATCTCGGCCTGCCAGACCCAAGGATCCGCGGCGAGCGGCACCGAGAACCCTCCAGCCCCCTCCACGAGCAGCGGCCCCTCGCATGGCGCGCGGAGCTGCCCAGGATCGATGCGGATCCCCTCGTCACGCGCCGCAGCGTGTGGACTCGCGGGCCGCGCGAGCACGTAGGCCTCCGGGTACGTGGTCACGCCCGCAAGCCGACCAACCGTCGCACGATCGGTGGTGGGGACGGTGCCCGCCTGCACCACCTTCCAGTAGGCAAGCCCCCACGCCGCACACAACGCCGCGGCGGCGGTGGTCTTGCCGACGTCAGTGTCCGTACCGGAGAGGAAAAAGCGCGTTGTTGGGATCATAGGCCACGTTCTACCGCAAGGACGTCGTCCGCTAGTGTCTCGATCTGTGCCACGGAGAGGGGCGCCCTCGTCACGATGCGGACCCGCGCCGTCCCGACCGGAACCGTCGGCGGCCGGACGGCGCGCGCCCACCACCCCCGCGCCGCGAGGCCCTCGGACAGCGCGGAGGCACGTGCCGCATCACCCGCCGGGATCGGGACGATCGCGCCCGCCCCAAGGCCCAGACGCGGCCCGAGGCGCTCGCGGAGGTGCGCCCCGAGCGCGGCAGGACGCGCGCGCAGCGCCTCATCGCGCGCGACGCGGTCGATCGCGGCGATCAACGCAGCACCCGTCGCGGGCCAGGGCGCGGTCGAGAACACGAAGCTCCTGGCGTGTTGCACGAGCGCGTCGATGACCTCTCGCGAGCCGGCGACGAGGCAGCCTTGCCCGCCAAGCGCCTTGCCGCAAGGATGCAACCGCACCGCAACCGCCTCCGCAACGCCCGCCTCGGCCGCAGCACCCGCCCCCGACGGACCGACCAACCCCGTGGCGTGGGCCTCATCGACGATGAGCACCGCCCGGTGGGCTGCGCACAACGTCGCGACCGCGTCCAAGTCCCAACCATCTCCGTCCATCGAATACACGCCCTCCACGACCACCGCGACGAGGCCGTCAGGCTCGGGTCGGGCCGCCGCCAGGGCTTGCGCGAGCGCGGACAGGTCGAGGTGAGGCACGACAACCCGCCGGGCGCCCGACAACCGCATGCCGTCGATCAAGCTCGCGTGGTTCAAGGCGTCACTCACCACCACGTCGCCCCGACCGAGCAACGCGGTGAGCACCCCGACGGACGCGGCGTACCCCGAACCGAACAGCAGCGTCCGCTCGACGCCCAGCCACGACGCGGCGCGCGCCTCCAGGTCCTCGAACACCGGACGGTGACCGCCGAGCAACCGGCTGCCGCCCGAGCCCACGCCGTAGGCCCGAACGCCGTGCAGCGCGGCCGCGACGACGTCCGGATCGGTGGACAACCCCAGCACGTCATTCGACGAGAGGTCGACCCCTTGCGGCGCCTGCAGCACGCGTTGAAGGTCGCGCGCACGCCACGCCGCTGCGCGTGCGACGAGCCGCGCCGTCAGCGCGTCGGTCATGCGCGCGGCGCGGGCTGCATCGGCTCGAGGCCGAGCTCGGCGAGGAGGGCTCGGTCCTCGGACATGTCGGGGTTGGGCGTCGTCAACAGCTTCTCACCGTAGAAGATACTGTTGGCACCCGCATAGAACGCCATCGCCGCGGCCTCTCGCGACAGCGACGACCGACCCGCCGCGAGGCGCAGCACGGCGTCGGGCATCACGATGCGCGCCACCGCCACCACGCGGATGAACTCGAAGGGATCGAGCGGCGTCGACTGGGAGAGCGGCGTGCCCGGTGCCCGCACGAGCTGGTTGAGCGGGACGCTCTCGGGATGGGGCGACATCGTCGCGAGCACATGAAGCATCCCCACCCGGTCGGCTTCGGTCTCGCCCATGCCCAAGATGCCGCCCGAACACAGGCTGACCCCGGCTTCGCGCGCGTGCGCGAGCGTCTGCAGCCGGTCGTCGTACTGACGCGTATGGACCACCTCCCCGTAGTACTCGGGGCTGGTGTCGATGTTGTGGTTGTACGCGTACAGTCCGGCCTGCCGCAGACGCGCGATCTGGTGGGGTTCGAGCATGCCGAGGGTGACGCACACCTCGAGCCCCTCGTTGTGCACGGCCGCCACCATCTCGACGACGCGATCGAAGGCCTCGCCGTCGCGGACCCGACGCCACGCAGCGCCCATGCAAAAGCGCGCCGCACCGGCTTCGCGCGCCCGACGCGCTGCCGCGACCACGTCGCAGACCGCCATCATCGGCTCGTTCGCGACCGCGCCCTCGTGGTGCGCCGACTGCGGGCAGTAGCCACAGTCCTCGGGGCAGCCCCCCGACTTGATGTTCGCGAGCGTCGCGAGCTGCACACGGCCGGCGTCGTGGTGGCGCAGGTGCAGGGCCCGAGCACGGTCGAGCAGCGCGAGCAGCGGCAGATCGAACAGCGCCTCGATCTCGTCGCGCCGCCAATCCGAGCGAACCTCAGGCGTCGTGGCGTTCATGCCCACCTCACAAGACCGCCAATTTATCCCGCCGCGGCCAAGCCGGCCCTGCCCGCGCGGCGGTGTGACGATAACGGAGCCACGGAAGGCTCCTCATGACGACGCACCGCGACCGCCTGCAACCCCTGATCGACCGCTTCCGCGCGTTGGCGACCCCTGCACCCGAAGCGCCCGCCGACACCTCCACGCACGGCGAGGGACGCCACCCGAGCCACCTCGTCGTCGGCACGATGGTCCACGGCGAAGAATGCGGCACGCTCCCCGGCGTCCTCGCCGTGATGGAGGATCTCGTCGCCGGTCGCCTGACCCTTCCGGGCCGGGTGACGTTCTTCCTCGGAAATGCCGAGGCCGGGCTCGCGAACCAGCGCTTCCTCGAGACCGACCTCAACCGTGAGTTCACCGAGAAGCCGTCCGATTCGCACGAGGGACGCCGCGCGGCCGTGCTGAAGCCACTGCTCGACGCCGCCGACGTGTTCTTGGATCTGCATCAGACGATCCAGCCGTCGGTCGAACCGTTCTGGATCTTTCCGTTTCAGGTGCCCGGCTGGCAGTGGGCACGCGCGATCGCGGGCGCCGCGGTGTGGATCACGCGCGCGCCCGACGTGACCTTCAGCCTGTCGGGCGTCTGCGCCGACGAGTACGTCCGACTCGCAGGTAAGCCTGGTCTGACGCTGGAGCTTGGCGAGAAGGGGTTCGATCACGGTGCCGAGGCCCGTGCCGAAGCGGCGGTCCGGCGCGCGATCGCCGTCGCCACCGCGATCGCTCAAGGACAGTCCCTCGCCGACCTCGCACGCGCACAACCCGAGATCGCGTTCTTCGAGACCGTCCACCGCGAGCCGTTCGCGCACGACGGACTGGCGTTGCGGCCAGGACTGGTCAACTTCCAGAGGGTCGCCGCGGGCGAGCCCCTCCACGCGCCCGGCACCCCGCCATTGCTCGCACCGACCGGAGGCGCCGTGGTCTTTCCGAAATACCCACCCGTCGTCGACGGGCGCTACCAACGGCCGCTGCCCGCCGAGATCTACCGCATCATCGCCCCGCTCGCGACGCACCCGCTTGACGCCTACGGGCTGCGCAGCCAGGCCTAGATCGGCCGGACGGCGACGACCGCCGCGCGAGGGAGCGCGCCGTACAAGTGCGGGAACGGCTTGCCGTCGCGGCTGATCTCCCAGCGAAGCGCACCCGAAGGTAGCCGCGCGGGGTCGACCGTCAGCAGCACGAGGCCCGCGACGTCCCGAAAGTGCTTGGCGAGCGTGCCCCCCACCTGGTGCGCAGCTGAGAGGTGGATGTACCCGTCTGCCTCGTCGACAGGTGCTCCCCGCCAAGCCTCGTCCACCGCCTCCCACGTGGCAGCGTCCGCGATCTTGAAGACGTACGGGACGGGGCCGCCGTGGTCTGCGAGGTGATCGAGCACGGCCGAGACCAGCGTCTGCGGCGCCTCCGCCGGGAGAAAATGTCCCGCCTCGTCCACGACGCGCACCTCGGCGTGCTCGGCGATCGTCGCAGAAGCCCTGGCGACCGCGACCGACATGATCGCGTCGCGCGCCCCCCAGACCAGACGCGTCGGGGCGGTGACCCGACCCCGCGGAAATCCCCCAAAACGGAGCGCCCGGTACCACATCAAGGGTCCTCGAAACGCCTCGGGTGAGGACCAAGCCTCACGACGGTACCAACCCAGCGTCGCCGCAGAGAACCCCGTGGGCGCCATCGCGGCGAGCAACCGCGGCGCGAGCGCCATCATCAGCCGCTCGGGCAGCCACGGCAGCTGAAACAACGCCATATACGACGACCCCAGCGCGGCGCGGGGCGAGCGTCCCCAAGCGACCTTGAGGGCGGGTGGGTAGGGCCCGTTGGTGACGGTGAGCGTCCGTACGCGCTCGGGGTGCGCCACGGCGACCCCAAAAGCGACGGCTGCCCCCCAGTCGTGGCCCACGACATGCGCCGGGCTCGCGTCGAGCCGTTCGAGCAACGTCGCGATGTCGGCGATCAGCGCAGCGATCGCGTAGTCCGCCGCCCCGCGCGGCGCGTCGGAGCCGCCGTAGCCACGCTGGTCGGGGACGATCACGCGGTAGCCCGCCGCGGCGAGCGCAGGCGCGACCTCCCGCCAAGCCCCGGCCCACTCGGGGAACCCGTGCAGCAACACCACGGGGGTTCCGTCAGCAGGTCCGAACAGAAACACCCGCAGCGCGACAGCGTCGCTGACCGGGACGCGCAGAACGGCGTCAGGAGACCACATCAGAGATCCGTGTCGTCAGCCGGCAGCACCACCCAGCCCCATTGACGCACCGGGCGCACCGTCCCGTCAACCTCGCCATCCCAACACGCGACGTCGAGCACCGCGCACGCGACGTCGTCGACGCGGACCACATCACCAGGCGCCAAGGTCTGCCAGACCGAGACGCGATCTGCGACCGACGGGCATCCTTGACCCTCGACAATGACACACCGCAGCGGGTCGGGCCGCTCGTTGGCCACCAACAGGGTGACCGGCCCCTGGACATCGCCCGGCGGCGGGTCGATCACGACCCCTGTGGCGCGCGGGTCGTGGTAGGTGGCGACACAGCCCGCCAGGGCCAGGCCGCCGAGGATGCGGACGCGCATCAGCCGTCCGCGCCTGCGTCGTCATGGGTCACCGTGTCGCCGTGCGGCCACATCACGCGCGCGGCGTCACTGCCGTCGGCCTTGACACAACCCAGCCAACGGTACGGGTCCTCCATCACCTTGACGGTGGACTCGATGCCGAACTTCGCCGTGAGACCGTCGGCGATGCGCTCGTCGTAGCTGAAGCGCAGCGGGAGCACGCGCCCGACCTTGACCTCTCCGTTCTCGACCACCGGACGCTCTTCGACCTGTCCGATCATCAAGAACAACGGGCACGTTCCGTGCTCGTAGAGGTGGTGGTAGCCCGGACCCATCCCGACGCTGCCGAGGTTGGCGATGAAGCAGCTCGTGTACATGCCGTCGCCCTCGATGAAGAAGGCCGGCAGCAGGTTGTGGTAGTCCAACCAGCGGATGAGCTTGTTCGCGCCGTCGAGACCGAGCCGCGGCAGCAGGTCGAGCAGATCGAACTCCTTATCCGAAGGGGTCTTTTCGCCGGAACGCTCGTACGCCACGCCGCCGTTGATCCGCTCCGTAAGCTGCCGGAAGGTCTCGCCGTCCTGCATCTGCAACTTGACCGCCGAGAGCTTGGCCTCTTTGTCGAGCTTCTTGCGCTTCATGCTGAAGGTGATCCAGCGTCCCTTGCGGGCGTACATCCGGCGGCCGACGACGAACTGGTTCATCCGTGGGTTCTCGGCGAGCCCGATGTTGATCGCGGCGACGGCGACATGGGTGAGGTTGGCCCCGAACGCCTTGCTCTCGCCGAGGAACGCCTCGAGCGCCTCCGCGCGGATCACGCGGTCGAAGTAGACGATCGACTCATTGCGCGTCGGCATGATGTGAAACATCATCCGCCGGAACTTCGGCACCTTCAGGTACGTGCCGTCGGACCGCGACACCTTGAACTTCGCCGCCCCGAGTAGCCCGACGAGTCCGGCCCCAATGGCCCCGGTGACGGTAGCGAACGCGCCCATGCGACCTCCTGCGCCCTGCCGCAAGACCGGGCTCGCGCCGGCCTAACACCAACTCCGATCGCCGTCGCTGCGGTGACGAACACGCCAACCCGCACCGGGTGCGTGGCCCCTGCGTGACAGTAGGTTACCCCCGCCGACCCTGAGGAGGTCGACATGAGCCAGCAGGAAGAAGTCGAGTACGAGACCGTCACGCTCACCGACGAGGAGGGCAACGACCGCGAGTTCGCGCTGCTCACCTTGGTCGAGCTCGAAGAGGGCACGTTCGCGGTCCTCGCGCCGCTTGATCAGCTCGAGGCGATGGAGTCGGAGGAAGACGAGGGCCCGGGGTTTGACCTCTACGCCTTCGCCTACAAGGAGACCGACGAGGGTGTCGACCTCGACCCGGTCGAGGACGAGGCGCTGCTCGAGCGCGTGTTCGAGGTCGCCGAGGAGATCCTGTTCGGCGACGAGCTCGAGGACGACGACGACTCCGAGGACGACGACGACTCCGAGGACGACGTCGAGAACTGAGGCGTCCTAGGCGCGCGCCGCGGCGAGCTCTCGCTCCGCTTCCCGGCGCGCCGCCCATACGGCGGCCGCCAAGCTCGCCTGTCCGCGCGCCCGCAACAGGTTGTGATCGCCAGCGGACGCGAACTTGGCGCGATCCCAGCCGAAGTAGCGCTCTGCGAGCGCGTCTGCGGCGAACCGCATCGCGAGCTCGGCCGCGATGCGCGCCGTGCCGACGACAAGGCTCGCCCATTCGTCCTCGGTCGGCCCCCAAGCACCCGCCGCCGACGCGTAGCCGCGCATGGCCGCGCCGAACGTGTCGATATCGACCGCGATCGCCGCGGCGTCCTCCCCGCCCCGGCCGCACCAGCTTCGCATCGCATCGCCGAGCTCGGCGTCCAGCGTGCCGTGGGCGAGGGTGTCGAGGTCGATCAACGCCACCGCGGTTTCGCCATCGAAGCGAACATTGGAAAGCTTTAGGTCGCCATGCACGATGCGGGTGGGCAGTGCGGCGGGGGTATCCCGCGCGATCTGGGCGTACAGAGCGCCAAGTTGATCGGCGAGGCCGGCGACGGCGTCGTGATGACGGTGGCCGCGGTGCTCGACGAGCGCGCCCTGCAGCGCCGACAGGCGTGCCGCGGTGTCGTGGGGCGCGGGACGAACGTGATGAAACGTCCAGTCGACGCCGGCGAGCGCGCCGTGAAAGCGCGCGACCAAACCGGCCGCAGACGCGACGTGGGCCAGAGAGGGTGCGACGTCGTGCGTCGAGGCCCCCACCACAGTCATCATCCGCCAACACCCGTCCTCGGCCTCGTGCCACAACGCACCTGAACGGGTCCGAATCAAGCGCGGTGCCTGAAGGCCCGCGGACCGGACGAAGGGCATCAAGCCGTCCGTGTCGAGATGCACCGTCGGCCGGAACACCCCACCGTGGAGCCGCTGAAGCACCGCCACCGTCTGGCCCCGGTCATCGGAGAGCAGGAAGGTTGTGTTGATCAAGCCGCTCGCCGCCGGCCGCAGCGTCAGCCCGTCGACGGCCTCCCACGCGCGCAGCACCTCGTAGGCAGCGTCGCTCACGCGAGCCACGCAGGCCAGGTCGCCCCCGTCAGCGCGAGGCTCTCCGACCACAGCCGCTCCTGATCGTCGACGGACCGGCTGCGCGCGTTGCTGCGCACCGCCACCGGCGGCCCCCGCATCTCGAACCACCCCCCGGGTCCGTAGTACGCGCCCGACGGCGCGTCGGGGTCGCACGCCGCGCGCAACGTCGGCAGCGCCCCATCGGCGGCCGACTGCGCCACCCAGCGGTTGCCGAGACGCATTCCGGCGAGCTCGAGCGACGACCCGCGTTGCGCAGGCGCGACGTACTGCAGGTTGGTGTCGGCGTAGCCGGGGTGGGCGGCGAGCGCGCGGACCGCGCTTCCGGCTGCGCGTAGGCGGCGATCGAGGGCGTAGGTGAACAGCAAGTTGCTCAGCTTGCTCTGCCCGTAGGCGAGCCAGGGATGGTAGCGACGGGTCCGCTGGAGATCGCCCCAACGCATCCAACCGAAGTGATGGGCCGAGGACGCCACGGTGACCACGCGACCTGCGGCGGCGTCCTGCACCAGCGGGAGCAGCGCGGCCGTCCAGGCGAAGTGGCCCAGATGGTTGGTGCCAAACTGGATCTCGAAGCCGTCCACCGTTTGCCCTTGGGGCACCGCCATCACGCCGGCGTTGTTGATCAACCCATCGATCGGCCGTCCCTCGGCGAGCAACGCGGCCGACGCGGCGCGGACCGAGGCGAGATCCCCAAGGTCGAGCGCGAGCAACGTCAGCTTCGCCCCGGGTACCCGCTCGCGGATGCCGTCCGCCGCGGCCGTCGCCTTGGCGGGGTTCCGACACGCCATCACGACCTCGCCCCCACGCGACGCGAGCGCGCGCGCGGTCTCCCAACCGAGCCCGCTGTTGGCCCCCGTGACGACAAAGCGACGCCGCGACAGGTCGGGGAGGTCCGCCTCAGACCACGCCATGGGCCACCTCACGCGAGACCACGGTCACCGTGAGCGTCGGTAGACCGGGGAACGTCCCCACCAGCGTCTGACCGACCGCGACGGGCCCCACACCCGCGGGCGTCCCCGTGTAGATGAGGTCGCCCGCGCCGAGTGTCATCAGCGTGCTCAGCTGCGCGATCAGCGCCGGCACTGGCCACAGCAGCTGTGAGAGGTCGCCGCGCTGCCGCTCGACCTCGTCCACGCGCAGGACCAGCGGACCTTGCGCACCGGGCGAGAACACCGAGGACGGGACGAGCGGCGTGCAGATCGCTGCGCCGTCGAAGTCCTTGCCCGATGCCCAGGGGCGGCCCGCCTTCTTCGCGGCGGTCTGAAGATCGCGCCGCGTCATGTCCAGACCCAAGCCCCAGCCCACGACGCACGCAGCCCCCTGATCCGGCGTGAGGTCCGCGCCCCCACATCCAAGCGCGATCACGACCTCGAGCTCGTGATGACAGTCCGACGTCGCGGCGGGATACGGCCAAGCCGTTGGGCCGTCCGCGATGAACAGCGCAGGCAAGGACTTGGTGAAGTGAAACGGCGGCTCCCGGACGTCCGCCCCCATCTCGGCCGCGTGCTCGGCGTAGTTGCGACCGATGCACAAGATCCGGCGGACCGCGAAGTCCGCACCTCCGAGCATCGGGACGATCGGCAGCGTGTTCGACATGAAGGCTCCTTGGCCGCAGCGCGATAACCGTCCGGTCGGAGGCGTTCATGGAGGGCCAGCAACGGACCGCATGGTGGATCCCCGTCGTGATGGGGGCGACGGTCGTCCTCGTGTTGGCATGGCTGACACGCCCCACGGTGGCCGAAGATACCGGCGCGGACGCGCCCGCACCGCTGTCGCCCGCGACCGCACGGCCGGCGGACGTCGAGCCACCGCCCCCCGCAGCACCGCCAGCCGGGACGGCCCCCACGCCGCCTCCCCCCGAGGCGCAGGACGACCCGAGCCTCGCCCCGACGCTCGCCGAGCTGGGTCCATCCGCGAGCCTCGCGCCCGTGGTCGGCGCCCGCGACGCGCTCGCCACCGCCGCCTCGGTCGCGGCTGACCGCGCCGCCGATCGCACCATGGGGCGTCTCGAGCGGGCCGTGGCCGCGATGAGCAGCCGCACCCAGTGGTCCCCCGACGTCCGGCTCAAGGTCGAAGCCGAGCTGGACGCCGTGGCCGACGCGCTCGACGAGGGCGTCGCGAGCGTGGCCGATCGCACCCAAACGCTCGGGGTGGTCGTCCCCAACATGGACGCGCTCGCCGAGCAAGCGGCACGGCGGATCTCCGACGTCGTCGGCGAGCCTGTGGCGATGGAACCGCTGGAACCCGCCGCTCCTGCGCCCGGAACGGGCTCGTGGGAAGGCATCCCGATCGACGCTTGGGCGCCGCCGCCCACGCCCTAGGCCCGTCCCCCAGCGCTACGGTGCGGCCTCGATCCGCGCCTCGATCTCGGCCGCCGACGGGAGGTCGTCGGGATCGTCGGCCGCGGGTCCGAATACCGACGGTCGCTTGCCGTCGCCCAGCGCGGCCAACTCTTCCGCCCAGGCGTCGAGCCAGGCGACCTGCGCGGGCTGAGCCGTCCGCCATGCCTGCCGGTCGGCGTCGACCTGGTGGAGCACGGCCTCGACGTTCTGCGGCGAGAGACGAACCCCGAAGCGGTCGTCCCAGGTCTCGACGTCGGCGTTCCCGGAGGACCGGACCAACTCTGGATCTTCCTCGTAGATGAGCCGCGCCATCACCAGCCAGCCGAGCCGACCGCTCTGATGGCTCACGTCCACCCACCACGGCGACGCGGGGCTGTCGCCGCCCACGGGCATCGGGTCCGTGGCGAACTTGTGGTAGGTCGAGAAGTCCCAAAGCTGGACACGGTCGCCGAACCGATCGGCGACCTCCTGGGTCAAACGCCGCTTCCAGGCATGCTCCGCCTCCGTCCGCCCGGTTCGCGCCTCGGCCTCGAGCAGCAGCGCGTGGATGGGAGGGATGACGATCACCGCGCGCATGCCGTCGCGCAACGCCGACTGGACCATGTCGAGGTAGGCGTTCATCGTCTCGTCGTCCCCCGTCCACCCCGTGTACAGGTGCGGGTTCTCGAGGAACCGGTAGATCTCGAGCCGGTTGCCCGCGAGCTGCGTGCGCGGGATGCGCGCAGAGGGCTTGCCGATCGGATGCCCCATCACCTCGGCGGAGGCCTTCACCGCGTCGAGAGAGGTCAGCGCCCACAGGTAGTACGTGAGCAGCGACCGATCGTCGTTGAAGCGGGACTGCGCGAAGTCGCCATTGCTGCCCCGCGCAGGGTTAAAAATATGGAAGTCAGCGAAGAAGACAGCGAATTTGGGCCGCCTCAAGGACCGCACGCGGTCGAAGATCTCGACCTGCTCCCAGACGCTCGTGCCGCCGACGGCCGCATTGCAGACGGTCTTTCCCCCCCAATCGGGGACGTCGTACCCGTAGCCGTGCATGGTCCGGCTGCTGCCCATCAGCACCACTTGGCACTTCTCGGTCACCCGCTCGCCGGCGCTCACGCGCGACCAAAACACGGGATCGCGGGGCACGTGTGGGAGGTGCCAACGACGGAAGATCCCGAACGGATCGACCACGATGTTGACGAACATCACCGGAGCGAGGAGCAAACCTGCGAGGAGGGCGACCAGGCGTAGGTAGCGTTGGGGTGCCATGCGCGCCTCAGAAGTTCCAGTAGAGGAACGCGCCCGCGCGGTCCAAGACCGTGACCGAGGCCGCGAAAAGACCTGCCACGAACGCCCCCCACACCCACGTTGGGTGCCAAGCGAGCCACGCCGGTCCGGTCAACCGGTCGACCGCACGCCAATGCCACGCCGGGTCGTGGTGACGGAACAGCTGCTGGGTCGTCGGCAGCACCTGCGTCCACACCGTCAGCGCCAGAAAAGCGAGCAACCACGTCAGCGGGAAGGCGCCGAGACCCGCCGGGCCGACGCCGAGCATCGCCTCGTAGAGCAGCCCAGCGTCCGTCAGGCTCTGCCCCCGGAACAGCGGCCACGACGAGAGCATGCACAGCCACAACAGCGCGCGTCCCAGGCCGACACCGAACGGTGTGTCGGGCAGCGTCCAGCCCCGGTCGCGCAAGATCGTATGGATGTAGACGATCCCGCCCATCTGCAGGCCCCAGACCACGAACGTCCAGCCCGCGCCGTGCCAGACGGCGGCCACGAACAACGTCAAGAACTGGTTGCGCGCCTGCATCCACACGCCGCCCTTGTTCCCGCCCAGCGGCACGTACAAGTAGTCGCGCAGAAAGTGGCTCAGCGACAGGTGCCAGCGCCGCCAGAACTCCGTCAACGAGTCCGAGCGATAGGGGGCCTCGAAGTTGACCGGCAGCCGCATCGCGAACATCCGCGCCAGCCCGAGCGACATGTCGGAGTAGCCCGAGAAGTCGAAGTAGAGCTGGAAGTGCCAAGCGAACATCCCGAGCCATGCGATCGCGGTCGTCGGAGCCTCTCCGGCGTGCACCCCACCAAAAACGCGATCGACCTGAGGGGCCATCACGTCGGCGATCAGCACCTTCTTGGCCAAGCCGACGACGAACAACGACACGCCGACCGCGAGATCGTCCGCCGTCGGTCGACGCCGTTCGTGGACCTGCGGCAGGATGTCGCGGTGGTGGATGATCGGCCCCGCGATCAGCTGCGGAAAGAACGAGACGAAGAAAGCGTAGGCCAGGCCATCGTGCTCCTTGCACAGCCCTCGCCGCGCATCCACGAGGTAGGCGACCTGCTGGAAGGTGAAGAAGCTGATGCCGATCGGCAACGACCACCCGGGGCCCTGCAGCTGCGGCCCGCCGACCTGCCCGAGGATCTCGAGCACCCAACCCAAGTACTTGTAGACGAACAACAGGCCGAGGTTGGCCGCGATGCCCCACCAGAGCGCGCGATCACGAACGCGCTCCGCGCGCGCATCGTCCCCAAGAACCTGCCCCAAGCCAAAATTGCCGAACATCGAAGCGAGGAACAAGATCACATACGGCGGGTACCACCAAGCGTAGAACACCAAGCTCGCGAGCACCAACACCCACAGCGCCGCCCGAGGGCTGCGCCGATCGGCCGCCCGCCACAGGCTCCAGGTCAGGGGCAACAAGCCGAAGATGAAGTCGTGGCTATGAAAAAGCATGCCCCACCACGCCCGCAGCCTATGGCGCCGGCGAGCCGAACACAACCACCGGCCAGACGCCGTGCACACCGCGTCGTACCGGCGACGCGCGAACCGGCGCATCACGACGTACAATGCTCGGCGAGGCGCGAACATGGCGAGAGCAGGCCAGTCACGATCCGGCGGGCAGAGAGGCGCAACCCTTCTCGCGTGTCGGAGCGTTTGGGGCCTCCTGTGGCTCGGCTGCGCCTCACCGGGCGCCGTCGGCACCACCGAGGATCCTCCTCCCGCCGACGACACGCGACCGACGACGGGCGACGACACGCCCGCTCCGGGCGTCGATCCCGGTCCGACACCGACCGGCGACACACCGCAAGGTCCGGAGCAACCCGACACGCCCGCCACCGACACGCCGTCGAACCCGCCCGACCCCATCGACACCGCCACGCCCCCCAACCCCGAGGGCGACGACACACCGGCTCCATCCGACACACCCGACGCCGACACCCCCTCGTCTCCCCCCGATCCCCCCTCCTTCGGTGCTGGGTTTTCCGAAATCGGACTCGACCTGTGGGCCAACGAGGGCATCACGGTGCAGCTGCCCGATGTGGCGGGGGGCGAGATGGGCGAACTCGTCACCGCACACCTCGCCGACCTCGACGGTGACGGCGTCCGCGAGCTGATCCTCTCCGAGGTGTTCCGCCCGACCGCGAGCCCGAACTGGCACGCGGTCCTGCGGCGTGGAGCCACGAGCGCGGACTGGACGGTCGATGCCGCCCTGTCGGACCTCTTGACCAGCGTCCGCCGAGGTGTCGTCGGCGCCTATGATCTCGACGAGGACGGCGCGGTCGACCTGCTCCGCGCGGCCTACGACGCGCCGATCCAGCTTCGCCGCGGCGCCGGCTGGGTGCAGGAGGACGGCGGGATCCCGACCGCGATGCAGCCCCGCGGCGGCTGGCTGCACGTGACCGTCACCGACCTCGACCGCGATGGCTGGATCGATGTCGTGTACGCCCCCAACGTCTGTGGACGTACCACGGAGGTGATCGTCCCCTTCGTCCGCACCGCCGTCGACCAGTGGACATGGATCGATGACCTGTTCGACACGTCCCCGCGCGTCGGCGCGACCGCGCTGGGGACGATCCCGGGCCACGACGGCGAGCCCGACCGTCTCGTGATGTCCGGCGCGGGCTGCGAGGCCGCCGACCATGCGCCGATGATCCTGCAGCCCACCGGGACGCTGCAGGGGCGACCGACGTGGACCTACGTCGATCCCTTCCCGATGGACGCCGTGTTCCGCTACGACCCGAGCGCCCCCTTCCTGCCGATCGGCGCGCGCCGGCCGATGGGGTCGGCGGTGTTCGATGTCGAAGGCGATGGCATCTGGGAGTTCGGCACCACGCTCGCCGACCCGCTGTTCCACGCCTTTCGCATCCTGCCCGGCCTCTGGCAGGACCTGACGCCCGGCTTCGCGCCGCCGTACCCGATCGGTGGAAACCAGACGTTCCAGCTCCCCTGGGCGATCGGTCCGATCGACCTCGACCGGGACGGCCGCATCGATCTCGTGGTGGCACTGGGCGACGACTTTGGGGCGTTCGCCGCGCCCGTCCGCAACGGCCCCTACCTGCCGATCGTGATGTGGAACCACGGACAAGGCGGGTTCTCCGACGCGACCGCCGGCCTCGACCTCGGCCTACCGGGATGGCTGCACACCCTGGCCGTCGACGACCTCGACGATGACGGCGACCCCGACCTGCTCGTCGGCGGCATCGGCGACCTGCCCCGCCTGCTGCGCAACGACGTCAACACCGGCGGCGGCAGCTTCGGCGTCAAGTTGCAAGGAACCACCTCGAACCACCTCGGCATGGGCGCGCGGCTGCGCGTCGAGGTGCAGGGGCTCCCCGACCAATGGCAGCTGCTGGGCGCGACCGGGACCGAGGGGCACGCCCCACCCGAGCGATTGTTCTTCTCGACCGGAACCGCCGGAGCCGCGACCCGCTTGACCATCGACTGGCCGAGCGGTCTGCGTCAGGTCGTCGGACCCCTGCCAGCGGGCGCGACGCACACGATCGTCGAGCCGCCGACCGTGACGCTCTCCGAGCCCGACCGGCACGCGCCCGCAGACGGCGCCGCCGAGATCACGGTGACGGTCACGCCGCGCGACGCCGCGGGAGCCGCCCGAGCGGCCGCCGTGACGATCGAGCTCGACGCCACGCTCTCGGGAGGCAGCTGGACAGGTCCGGCGACAACGTCCGGCACGACCGTCACCCGCACGCTCCGCGCCCCAACGACGGCCGCGCAAGATCGGATCGTCGTCACCCTCGATGGCGTCCCTCTCGGCGTCGCCCCCCGCGTTTGGTGGGATGCACCATGACGACGTCGTCCCGAACATGGCGGCCGCTCGCCGTGGTCACCGTGATGCTCGCGTGTGCGCCCGCTCCCGACGCATCGCTCAAGGCGTCCGACACCGGATCGCCCGACGACCCCACACCCATCGACACCCCGAGGCCGGACACGCCGTCCGACACCCCCGCGGACACGCTGGCGGACACGCCGACCGAGACGCCCGCCAGGGACACGGCCCAGGAGCCTCCCCGACCCACGCCGCCCAGCTGGGGCGCAGGCTTCTCCGAGGTGCTCCTCGGGACCCTGTTGGCCGACGGCGCGACCGCGCCCCCGTCGAGCATCTCGAATCGCGAGCTCGGCGAGTTAACCACCGTACTACCCGCCGACCTCGACGCGGACGGCAGCGTCGAGCTGATCGTCTCCGAGGTGCTGATGGGGGGCGCCGCGCCGAACTGGCACGCCGTGTACCGTCCCGATGGCGCAGGAGGCTGGACCTACGACGCGGCCCTGAGCGCCCGCCTTCGCCCCGTTCGCCGCGGCGTGGTCGGCGCGCTCGACCTCGACGACGATGGCGCGGTCGACCTCCTCCGCGCCAGCTTCGAGTCGCCGATCACGCTCGCGCGCGGTGCCACGTTTCAAGGCCAGCTCCCGTCGATGCCCGACGGCTTGCGGCCCCTCGGCGGCTACCAGCGCGTGGGGGTCGCAGACCTCGATCGCGACGGCTGGATCGACGTCTGGTTCCTCCCCAACTCGTGCTCGAACACCACCGCACGCGGCGCGTTGGCGTTCTTCCGGACCGGGGTCGCGACGTGGAGCTGGATCGACGGCGTCTTCCCCGAAGACCTGCGCCCCAACGCCTACGCCCTCGGCGCGTTCCCGGGCTTCGACGGCGCACCGGACCGGGTGTTGTGGGTCGCGTCAGGGTGCGAGGCCACCGATCATCCCTCGACCGTCCTTGAGCCTGTGGGCGCGCTTGCCGGACGCACCGTGTGGGGTCACGTCGACCCCTTCCCGATGGGTTCCGTGTTCCGGTACGACCCCACCGCGCCCTTTATGCCCCTCGGCGCGCGCCAGCCGATGGGGGCGGCCCTGTTCGACCTGCACGGCGACGGCGTCTTCGAGTACCTCGTCTCGCTGTCTGACCCCCACCTACACGGCTTCTCGACCGGGCCGAGCGCCTGGACCGACCTCACCCCGACGCTCGCCGACGCGCTCCCCATCGGTCCCAACCAGGTCTTCCAACTCCCGTGGGCGATCGGGCCGATCGATCTTGACCGCGATGGCCGACCCGACGCCGTCGTCGCGCTCGGTGACGACATGGACGCCTTCACCGCGCCGGTCCGCAACGGGCCGTACGCGCCGCTGGCGCTGTGGAACGACGGGCTCGGCCACCTCGTCGACGTCTCCTCGAGCCTGCCGCTCGGCGTACCGGGTTGGCAGCACACGTTGCGCGTCGACGACATCGACGGCGACGCCGACCCGGATCTGCTCGTCGGTGGCATCGGGGACCTGCCCCGCGTGTTGCGCAACGACGTCGACACCGGTGGCCGCGTCCTCGCTGTGCGACTGCACGGCACGACCAGCAACGCGCACGGCTTCGGCGCCCGCTTGCGCTTGCAGGTGGCCGGCCTCCCCGATCAGTGGCAACTCCTCGGCGCGACGGCTTCCGAAGGCTTGGTGCCCTCGGAGTTCGCGTACTTCGCGCTGGGTCCCAACGACGAGACGACACAGCTGACGATCGATTGGCCGAGCGGCGTGCGACAGGAGGTCGGCCCCCTTCAGGCGGGCCAAACCCACCACATCACCGAGCCGGAGACGATCCACCTGTCCGAAGTGGACCGGCACGCACCCGCGGACGGCGTCTCCGAGATCGTGGTGTCGGTCACGCCGCGCGACGCGCAGGGCGCACCACGCGCCGCCACCGTCACGATCGAGACGGACCCCGCGACCAGCGTTGGGGCGCCGTGGATGGGCGGTGTGACGAGCGTCGGCGACCACTACGAGCGCCGCCTCCGCGCGCCTACGACCGAACGTCAGACCCGAATCCTCGTCACGATCGACGGGGTCCCCAGCGGCATCGCCCCTAGGGTATGGTGGGACGCACCCTGAGGAGCCCAACCATGCGCGGATGGCGCGACCTGTTCTCCGCCCGCATCGCGGCGTGCGTCGGCCTCGGGTTCGCGTCGGGCCTACCGCTCTACACCACGACGCAGCTCGTCCCTGCATGGTTGACCTCGCAGGGCGCCGACCTCACCTCGATCGGGTTGTTCGCACTCGCAGGCACGCCGTACGCGTGGAAGTTCCTTTGGGCGCCCGTCCTCGACCGCGCGCTGCCCGCCAACCTCGACCGCCGACGCACGTGGGCCGCGCTGCTACAGCTCGCACTCCTGCTCGGGCTTGGGGCGTTTTCCCTGCTCGAACCATCCATATGGGCCTCGGATCTGCTACGCGCTGGCGTGCTCACGGTCGGGGTCAGCTTCGCCTCCGCCAGCCAGGACATCGTGCTCGACGCGTGGCGACGCGAGCTGCTGACCGATGACGAGCTCGGCCACGGCACCGCCTGGTTCGCCAACGCCTACCGCGTCAGCCAGCTCGTCCCCGGCGGCCTCGCGCTCGTGCTCGCGGACCATGCGCCCTGGTCGACGGTGTTCTCGGTCACCGCGGCCTTCATGACCCTCGGCCTCGTGACGACCTGGCTCGCCCCCGAGCCGGTGGAGCGCGTCGCGCCCCCACCCGGCCTGCGCGACGCCGTCGTTCTGCCGTTCCAGCACTTCCTCGCGGCGCGGGGCTGGAGCGGCGCGGCCGCCTTCCTGCTGTTCCTCGTGCTCTTCAAGCTCGGCGACGCCTTCGCGACCTCCATGGTCACGCCGTTCTACCTAGGCCTCGGCTTCACGCCGACCGAGATCGGGACGGTGGCCAAGGTCGTGGGCCTTTGGTCGACGGTCGCGGGGGCCACGCTGGGCGGCGCGCTGATGACGCGGATCGGGATCCACCGCGCCCTGTGGGTGTTCGGTGCGGTGCAAGCAGGGAGCATCCTCGCGTTCTCCGCGTTGGCCTCCGTCGGCCCCTCACTGCTAGGCCTCGGGATCGCGGTGGCGGCCGAGTACCTCGGGGTCGGCCTCGGCAACGCGGCGTTTCTCGCGTTCGTCGCCAGCCGGACCGACCGCGCCTACGCCGCCACCCAGTACGCCTTGTTCAGCGGCGTCGCCGCGCTCCCCCGGACGCTGTTCGCCGCGAGCGCGGGTTGGCTGGTCGAGGCGGTCGACCACGACTGGAGCCTGTATTTCGCGCTCTGCAGCGTTCTGGCGCTGCCCGGCCTCGCGATGGTCCCCTTCGTCGCCCCGTGGCCGACAACGCGCGATGACAGCGCGCCGGATGCACCTCGACCGCCGCGCGTTACGCCCAAACCCATGGCCTCCACCCGTCGCAGCTTTCTCAAGACCGGTGCGCTGGGCGCGACGATGCTCGCGCTCGGAGGGGTCGGCGTCGGCCTGCTTCCCGGCCGCGTGACCTCCCCTTCACGGCCGCTCAAGGCGCTGAGTCCCCGCGCCTTCTCGGTCCTGCACGCGGTCGCCGCACGGGTCAACCCCGGTGGGCCGTCGCTCGCCGGACGCCCCGACTTCCCCACCGCCACCGATCTCGGCATCGCCGAGGCCGTCGACGACCTGCTCGCGACCTGTCCGCCCGGCATGGTCGCCGAGGTCGAGCAGGCCTGCGCGCTGTTCGAAAACCCCCTGACGAACATGATCGTGGCGGGGACGCCCACCGCGTTCACCAACATGGATGCGGTTGCGCAAGACCGCGTGCTGGACGGATGGCGGACGAGCCCGCTTGGACTGCGGCGTCAAGTCTACAAGGCCCTGCGCACGCTCACGGCGAGCGCCTACTACGCGCGGCCCGAGGTGTGGCCTGCGCTCGGCTACGCCGGCCCGCTGGTGGCCGCCATCGTCACGCCCGCCGCGGCGACGACCCAAGCCCCCCCGACCGGAGTGGCGCCCGCCCAGCCCGGGAGTCTGCCATGACCGGCACCCTCAAGACCGCCACGGACCTCACCGAGGACGTCGAGCTCTCCGCCGACGTCGTCATCGTCGGCTCCGGCGCAGGCGGCGCCGTGCTGGCCGCCGGGCTGGTCGCCCAGGGCCTGACCGTCGTGCTCCTCGAAGAGGGGGACTACGCGACACGTGCTGACTTTCATGGTTTAGAAGCCGAATCCTTCCCCAAGCTCTACCAAGAGCGCGGGACGCGGGCGACGGCGGACCAAGCGATCACGATCCTGCAAGGACGCAGCGTCGGCGGCTCGACCACCGTCAACTGGACGACCTGCTTTCGCACGCCTGAGCGCATCCTCGCGCACTGGCGCCAAGTTCATCAGCTCCCGTTCACCGAAGCCGAGCTCGCTCCACACTTTGAGGCCGTCGAGACGCGACTGTCGATCACCGAGTGGCCCGAGGCCATGGCCAACGCGAACAACCACGCCCTTCTCGCCGGCGCGCGAAAGCTGGGGTGGGAGGTGCGCCCGCTGCGCCGCAACGTCAAAGGCTGCGCAAACAGCGGCCTGTGCGGGGTCGGGTGCCCCGTCGACGGCAAGCAGGCGATGGCGATCACCTACATCGCGGACGCGCTCGCCGGCGGTCTGACGCTGCTCGCCAACGTCGCGGTGGACCGCATCGTGCACGACGGCGCCCGCGCGACCGGCGTCGTCGGCCGCGTCTTCCGCTCGACGGCGCCCACGGCCGAAGGCCCCTCGGTGACGGTGACCGCCAAGGTCGTCGTCAGCAGCGCCGGCGCGATCAACGGTCCCGGCCTGCTGCTGCGGTCCGGCATCACGGCTGGCGGACGCGTCGGCCGCCGTACCTTCTTGCACCCCGTGATCGGGTTGTTCGGGCGCATGCCGACCCCAGTGGCGCCTTGGTCGGGCGCGCCGCAGTCGATCGGCAGCCACCAGCACATCGACCGCGGACCCGACAAGATGGGCTTCTTCCTCGAAGCGGCCCCGCTCCAACCGATGCTCGCCGCGGTCGCGTTCAACGCCTTCGGCCGGGTCCAGCACGAGCTGATCTCGCAGCTGGAGTACGCCAACGCGATCATCGCCCTGTCCGTCGACGGACTCCTGCCCGGCGATGACGGTGGCACCGTCCGCCTCCGCGACGACGGTCGCCCCGTGGTCGACTACCCCATTCGCCCCGCGCTGCGCGAAGCGTTCGCCGCCGCGCATCGCGTCGTCGCCGAGGTCCAGCTCGCCGCGGGTGCGCAGACCGTGGCGAGCCTACACGTCGACAGCGTCGTCGTCTCCGACCCGAGCGAGCTCGACGCCTTCGCAGATGCCCCCTACGGCGCGCACGAGCACGCGATCTTCTCGGCGCACCAGATGGGCGGCTGTGCGATGGGCGCATCGCCAGAGCACGGCGTCGTCGACAGCGAGCACCGCGTCTTTGGATTCGACAACCTGTTCGTCGTCGACGGTTCGGTGCTCCCCACGGCGTTGGGCGTCAACCCGAGCGAGACGATCTACGCGCTCGCCCACCGCGCCGTGCCGTTCGTCGCGGCGGCAGCACGCGCGTGAGCGCGCTCGCACGCGCGATCGCACGCTTCGAGCAGATCGCGCGACGCCTCCCCGAGCCCATCGCGCTGTTCGCAGCGACCTGGCTCGCCGTGCTCGTCGCGAGCCACGCCCTCACCGGCGCCACCGCGCGCCTCCCCGACGGTGCGCCGATCGCGGTGGTCGATCTGCTCGGCGCCGACCAGCTGCCGTGGCTGTTGACCTCGATCGCCCGCAACATGCTGGACTTTCCACCGCTGGGCGCCGTCCTCGTGCTCGCGATCGCCGTCGGCGTCGCGGAGCAGGTCGGGCTGCTCGACGCCGTCCTGCGCCGCGGGGTCGGCGCGCTGCCCGCCCCCGCCTTGCTCCCGGGCGCCATCGGGCTCGGGGTGCTCTCTACGCTCGCCGGCGACGCCGGATACCTCGTGCTGCCACCGCTGGTCGCGAGGGCCTTCGAGCGCGCCGGGAGGCCGCCGCTCGCTGGCGTGCTCGGGACGACCGTGGGCATCGGACTCGGATACGCCGCCAACCCGCTGCTGATCCCGCTCGACCCGCTGCTCGCGGGCATGACGACGGCCGCCGCCCAAACGACCGCGCCAGGTTTGGAGGTCGCCGCGACCGCCAACCTCCGCTTCACGGCCGCCTCCACCGTCCTCGTCATCGTGACCGCAACCCTCGTCCTGCGGGCGATGCTGCCTTCGCTGCACACGGCGGTCGAGGTCGAGACGCCCGACGAGCGAGGCGAAGGCGTCCCCAGCGATCCGAGTCCCGCCACTGCCTTGGTGACCGCCGCCGTCGTGCTGTCCGCTTGGGCGCTCGCGGTCTGGCTCCCGGGCGGCCCCCTTCAAGGCACCCTGGTTCGGCCCGATGGGCGAACCGTCCCCGCCTGGTCCGACGCGACCGTCCCCGCGGTCGCCACGACCCTGTTCACCGCCGCCCTCGTCTACGGTCGCCGCGCCGGACGCCTGCCCGACCTCGCCTCGCTCCAAGCCACGCTGCAGCGCGCCGCCGAGGGGGTGGCAGGGTACCTCGTGCTCGCCTTGGTCGCAGGTCAGACGCTCGCCGTTTTTGGACGCTCGCAGCTCGCCGCCTGGCTCTCGGTGGGCGTCGCCGACGCCACACGCGCCATCGGCCTCGGGGGCGCCGGCGTGCTGCTCGGGGTACTCGGCGCGGGTGCAGCGGTCGACGTCGTCCTGTCGAGCGCGAGCGCGAAGTGGGCCCTGTTCGCGCCCGTCCTCGTCCCTGCCGGGCTGCAGCTCGGGGTACCACCCGACTTTGTCCAGATGGCGTACCGCATCGGTGACGCGTGCATCAACCCCGTCGGTCCGCTCAACCCCTACTTGCCGATCGTGCTCGTGACGGTCCGCCGCTACCGCCCCGACGCCACGCTCGGCAGCCTCATCGCCTGGCTGGCCCCGATGGCCTTGGCGTGCATGGTGACTTGGACGGCGGCCCTGTTGTTCGCATGGGCCGCCGGAATGGACCTCGGACCGGGGTGAGCCCGGCCCGCATCAGCCCTTGGCGATCTTGGCGGCGCTCATCGCGGTGGCGAGCACGCTGGTGACGTCGGCGACGTTGCTCGGGATGATCATCGTGTTGCTCTTCTGCGCCAAGCCGCTGAACGCCTCGATGTACTGCTCCGCCACGCGGAGCTGAACGGCCTCGGTGCCGCCTGCCTGTTGGATCGCCTCGGCGACCTTGCGGATGCCCGTCGCGGTCGCCTCGGCGCGCGCGATGATCGCCGCCGCCTGGCCGGCGGCCTCGTTGATCTGCTGCTCCTTGTACGCTTCGGACTTCTTGATCACCTGCTGCTTCTCGCCCTCGGCGTGGTTGACGGCCGAGTCGCGCTCGCCTTCCGAGGCCAAGATCTGCGCCCGCTTCTCGCGCTCGGCGCGCATTTGCTTCTCCATCGCGGCGATGACGTCGCGCGGGGGCGTGATGTTCTTGATCTCGTAGCGCAGGACCTTGACGCCCCACGGCGACGTTGCACGCTCAAGCTCGGAGATGACGGCGTGGTTGATCGACGAACGCTCCTCAAAGGTGCGATCGAGCTCGATCTTACCGACCTCGGAGCGCAGCATCGTCTGGGCGAGCTGCGTCACGGCAAACGTGAGGTTGGCCACGCCGTAGGTGGCACGCTCGGCGTCGAGGACCTGCAGGTAGAGGATGCCATCGATGCCGACCTGGACGTTGTCGCGGGTGATGCAGATCTGCTCGGGGATATCGAGCGCCATCTCGCGCAGGTCCCACTTCGACCGGATCACGTCGACGAACGGCATAAGTAGGTGAAAACCAGCCTGCAACGTTCCAGAATACTTGCCCAACTTCTCGACCACGTAGGCGTTTTGCTGCGGCACCAAGATCGCCGTCTTGGCGATCACCACGACCGCCAGCAGCGCAAATCCGATGAAGAAGACCGACATGGAAACCTCCGAGAGTTTTAGACGGGAACGACGACGAGCGCGATCCCGTCGAGCGCGGTGACCTTGCAGCGCCCACCCGCCGCCAGCGCGACGTCACCGTCGTTGCGCGCCGTCCACGAGGTGCCGTGCAGGCTGACCTGACCGAACTGGCCGGCGCCGATCTCGGCCTGGGCCTCGGCGAAGCTGCCGACGATGCCCGCCGCCGCCGGCGTGGTGCTGGAGGCGGCAAACCGCCGCAACAAGCTGCCGCGAAACCCGAGGACGCCGGCGAGCGAGACGAGGGCGAACACAAGCGCCTGAACGGAGAAGTCCGGCTTCCAGCCAGCGATTTCGAGGATTCCGACGACGAGCGCGCCGACCCCGAAGAACATCAGCACGAAGCCGCCAGGGGTGAACAGCTCAGCGGCGAACAGCGCCAAGCCCAACACGCTCCATTCCCAGCCTTGCATCGCGACCTCCCGTCGTACGAACGATGTCTCAGGCTGTAACGCCGCCCCCGCACCTGTCGATGAAGGCGAGCGGCCGACCCCTACCGGGCGTCGAGCCAAGCGATCAGGCGATCGGCCGCGGCTTCGAGCAGCGGGAGGGTCTGGGCACCGAGGCTGTTGGTCTCCTCGTAGTGATCGCCCTCGGCCTCCAGCACGTAGGCGCCAGCGTCGGCGAGCACGAAGTTGTAGGGCGGGATCACGTAGCCGACCTCGTCGTTGCCCAGACTGACGCACCAGCGCAGCTGGCCGCCCAGCCGGTCGACCAAGTACGGCGGTGAGGGCGCGAGCGAGAGTTCGGGCGCGTTGGGCTGGCTCACATCGACGATCTCTTGCCCGGGCGGCGTGAACGATCCGTCGTAGCCACCGAGAAAGCTCTCGGGCAAGACCTCGCCCGGCATCGTCAGCAGGCGAATCGGCCCAAGCTCGACCAGATCGACCTCGGTCGGGGCGTAGGGGAGGTTGTCGTCGCCGAGCGGCTGGTTGACGTCGTAGCCGTCGGCCGTGCGGTGGCTGAGCACGCCGATCAGAAACATGGCTTGATAGCCCGTATTCTCGACCGGCAAGTCGATCTCGTGCGCGCCCACGGTCAGCCGCGGTGCGACGGCGGTGGTGGCGCCGTCGAGCGCGGTCAACGCCGCTTCGCCGATGATCTGCCCCACGGCGTCGACCTTTTCCCACGACGCCTCACGCCACGTCGCGCCGGTCGGGTCGGTGACCTCAGCCCCCAGCGAGGTCATCATGCCGCCCACGGTCCCGTTGAGGTAGACCGTCACGCCCCCCACGCCGGGACGCCCCGAAGCATCGGGCCAACGGGAACCTTCGCTGACGACCTTTCGAACGCCGTGCACGAAGTCCGAGGTCATCAACAGGTTGTCGTCCGCGATCGTCTCGGGGTGGTTCGCCCAGTGGACCAGCGTCGCGACGGTCGCCCCGTCATGGATGAGCTGCGCGACGCCGACGCGCGGGTCGACGATGTTCGGATCACGGCTGTCGCGGATCACGTTGCCGACGCCCTTGTCG
This sequence comes from Alphaproteobacteria bacterium, assembly GCA_040382435.1. Classification (GTDB taxonomy): domain Bacteria; phylum Myxococcota_A; class UBA796; order UBA796; genus JBEIFN01. The sequence goes on along the minus strand of JBEIFN010000001.1, from coordinate 2,690 downwards.
CCACCGACCTCGTTGAGGTCGACCTCGCCCGTCCGCAGCTCGACGTCCACGAGCCCAGCGACCGCCTCCTCAGCGGCGTCCGCGACGGCGACCGCGATCTGATCGGCGTAGCGTTGCTGAAACCCCGTCCGGCTGATGCTCGGACCGAAGATGCCCATGGTGTCAGGGCCCGAGTGCGTGTGGCTGCTGTGCACGATGACGTGGTCGATGCCGAGGCCGCGGGCCGCGACCGCGGCACGGATCTCGAGCACCTGGTCGTACATGATGCCGACCGCGTCCACCGTGGCGATCGCGATCCGCGTCGCGTCTTGATCGAGGACCACAACGCTCGCCAGCAGACCATCTCCCTCACCGATCATGCCAAGGGACGCGTCGCGTACGCCGTTGGCGGGACGACCGTTGCCGAAACCCGCGAGCCAGACGGCCTGAAACACGCCGTCGCCCTCGCCCTCGTCGGGCGCGGTGTAGCCCGCGTCGGCCGGACAGAGGTGATCACACCCGCAGTCGAGGAACGATTCATCCCCAGCGTCGTAGTACTGGTCGTCGTTGGCGTCGGTCCAACCCTCCCAGCACGCCGGAACGACGCTGCGCACCGCGGCCCCGGCGCGCAGCGTGGTCGCAGCACCCGGCGCGCAGTCCGGGTTGTCGGCCGATGGACACGCCAACTCTGGCGCCCAGGCCGGCGGCACATCGCCGTCCAGACCCTCCGCCCCCCCACACGCGAGCACCACTGCCAACGGCGTCACGCGCCCCAACCCACGCGCCATCGCACCCTCCATGCGCCGGAAGATCATAGCAGGCCCGCCGGGATCAAGGATTCGAAGAACACGAGGCACATCTCGTCCGTCGTCCCCTCACCCCAGCGCACATCGCGCGGCTCCTGCTGCACCCCGTTGAACACCGGTTGGTTCGCCGCCGAGTTGTCGTACGTGCAACGCAGGCGAATCGAGGCGTCCGCAGACGGCGCCCACCAGGCGTCCTCCTCGAAGAAGTACGCCTGTTGCCAAGCGAAATCCCAGTCCTCGACGCGGAACAGACACTGCTCGGTGCCGGCGGCATCGATCACATCGACCTCGAGTTCGGTGCCCAGCTCGTGCATGTGCGGAAACACCCCCACGGTCCGCACCGCGCTCGACAACAGCGTGACCAGCGACTCGGGCACGCCCCCGAGCAGGTCCGCCAGCCGAACGGTCTGCTCCACCACCACCTCGGGCGCGCCCGCCGGCAAGGACAGGTTGGTCACCGGGAACGGGATGCTCACGAGCTCGCGCGTCGGCGCCTCACCCTCCGGCAAGGTCCAAAGGTCGATCCCCGATTGATCGGCCTCGGGCGGCGCACCGGCCAGGTTCTGCGTGTTGTAGTGGACTTGATAGACGAGCACCGTCCCAGGATCGAGCTGGCGGGCGATGCCGTCTCCGAAGAACTCCGCGGACTGACCGGGTGCCCAGCCCGCGAGAAACGCGCTGTCCCAGGTCCCCGGGTCGAACAGGCAGTCGTAGCCCGGCTCGGCGTCCGCAGCGTCCCAGGCCGCCACATCGTCGGCGTAGCCCGCGTCCAGCCCGTAGAGGATGACGTGATGCACCATCTCGGGATGCTCGGCGTAGACCTCGAACCCCGACATCCAGACCTCGGTCGCGTTGTTGAAGTCCAGCACGAAGCAGCGGTAATCATCCGGGGTCTGCACGTCGGGGACGAACGGGGCGGGCATCCTCAGCGAGTACGTCGCAAGCCCGTGCTCGTGGGTCGTGACGGGTGGCGTGTACGGCCGAGGCGTCCCCGACGCAAAGCCGCCTTCGGCCCAAGCGGCAACGGTCGCCTTGTCGGCTTCGCTGAGCACCCGCGCGCCCCGCACGGGCGTGCAGGTCGGGTCGGCCTTCCAAGGCGGCATCGAGCCCGAGGCCACCGCCGCGGCCGCCGCCGCCGCCCAGCCGGGTGCCTCTGACCAAGCGGCGTCACGCTCGGTGAACGGCAACGGCGCCGCGCCACCGACGTCGTGACACGCGACGCACTGCGCCTCGACGATTGGACGGACGTCGTCGTGCCAGGTCGTGACGCGCGCGTCGGGTGCGTCGGCAACGCCCGTATCGGTCGAGGGCGCGTCGCCCTCCGCCGGGCCCGACGGCGTCCCACACGCCACGAGACCCGCCCCCGCCACGAGCCACCATCCCCAAGCGCGCATGACGCCTCCGCCGCGACATTGTACCGTGTAGCTCCGTCAACCCCACTGCTGAATCGATGGCGACGGACCGATCAAGGCGTCCATCGCCCCAGCGCGCCGGTGAGCGAGGTGAGCTCGACTTCGGCGAGCGCGACGTCGCGCTCGGCTTGGGCCTGCGCATCGGCGGCGCGCGTGGCGGCCAGACGCGCATCGATCACGGTCTGGGTGTCGACCCGCCCCAGGCGCTCGCGCTCCATCTCGTAGGCGAGCGTGGCCTCGGCGAGCGCGCGCTGGGTGGCCGTCAGGGCGAGCCGCGCGCGGGCATCGTCGAACGCGCGCAGCGCCACGCGCGCCGCGTTGCCGAGCCGGTCGCGGACGGCTTGCAGCTCGGCCTCGGCGTTGGCGACCTCTGCCGCGGCCCGCTCGATCTCGGCGCGGGCGGCGCGGTTGCCGAGCGGCATCTGAAACGTCGCGCCGCCGCCAACGGTCGGAAAGCTCCCGAGCGTGCCGAACGCCGCGCCCCATCCCTCCG